>SCUZ01000055.1 GCA_004322535.1 Rugosibacter sp. | reverse complement strand
CGATTCGCCCCAGAGTATCGGCGCGGTGGCATAAGCGACAGTCTTGCCATCACGGTCGACCTGCTTGCCGTTGGATTCCATTTCCAGTTGCTGCAAATAGCTTGGCAAGAGTTCCAGCGATTGGCTGTAAGGCAGCAGGGCGCGGGTTTCTGCACCAAGAAAATTGACATTCCAGAGCTCCAGCAGGGCCAGCGTGAGCGGTAGATTGCGTTCTGCGGGTGCGCTGAAAAAGTGCGCATCCATCGCCGCGCCACCCGCCAAAAACTGACGGAAGTTGTCCATGCCAATAGACAGCGCCAGCGGTAGGCCAATGGCCGACCAGAGCGAGAAGCGGCCGCCGACCCAATCCCAGAATTCAAAGGCATTCACCGAATCGATGCCGAACGCAGCCACTGCGGGGAGATTGGTCGATACGGCAACGAAATGACGCGCCACGGCCGCTTCGCCCAGCGCAGCAGTTAGCCAGGTGCGAGCCGATGCCGCATTTTGCATTGTCTCTTGCGTGGTAAAAGTTTTGCTGGCGATGATGAATAGCGTACGTGCCGGATCGAGGCTGGCGAGCACATTTGCCAGATGCGCGGCATCGAGATTGGAAACGTAATGCACCGTAATGTCCGGCATATGCTGTGCGGCCAAGGCGCGGCTGGCCATTCTGGGGCCGAGATCGGAGCCGCCAATGCCGATATTGACGATGTCGCGGATGCGCTCACCCGTTGTGCCGCGCCAGTGGCCTTGGTGAATGGCGTTGCAAAAGCGGTCCATCTGACCCAGCACGCGGTGCACATCGGGCATGACGTCTTGTCCTGCGTAATAGATCGGCTCGCTGCCGCCATGGCGCAGTGCGGTGTGCAACACGGCACGGCCTTCGGTGTGGTTGATGGCGTCCCCGGCACGCATACGCGCAATCCATTGGGTGCCATCGGCGGTTTGCCACAGCGCATGCAGTGACGCCATGATGTCTGTCGTGACGCGCTGCTTGGAATAGTCGAGTAGGAAGCCTTCTTCGCGTAACGAAAAGTGCGTGAAGCGTTGGTCATCGGCAGCAAACAGATCACGCAGGTGAACGCTGCGCACCATTTCTGCAAGGCGTGCCAGCGTGATCCAGCCGGGTGTGTTGGTCAGGCTCACGAACGGTTCACAGCCACAGCATCATGCCCATCTCGAAGGGATGGGTCAGCAAGGAGTGGCTTGGATAGGCACGCACGCGGTATTCCATTTTGCCGCACTGCTCGGGTGTCAGCTCGCAACTGAAAAAATGCTCACCGCCTTCCAGTGGCTGTTCGTGGCACATTACGTGATGCCACGCCTTGTTCGAGGTGGCTTTACGAGGACGGGTGAATATCAGTTCGACCGTCAGGTCTTCCGGCATCAGTCCGTTGAGTTGGACAGCAATCTCGAAGCGCAGCGTTCCACCAAAGCGGATGCGGCTTATGGCCTGATCGAGACGTCGCAGATGGACTCCCGGCCAGGCATTGCGGACACGGGTTTTCCATTCGGCGACCTGGCGCGCACCGGTGAAGTTTTCTGCAGTGTACTTGCGCCATTGCGCAGCAGCGGGCGAGTAGAACTTTGTCGCATATTCGCTGACCATGCGCTGCATGTTGAAGCGCGGCATGATCGAGGCAATCGAATGCTTGGCCATAGCCACCCATTCCGGTGAATAACCAAGTGCGGTGTTGCGGTAGTACATCGGGATCACGCTGTCCTGCAACAGCTCATACAGCGTGCGTGCTTCTTCGGCGTCGCGTTGTGCGGGATCCAGCCCCTCTGCCGCCGGACTGATCGCCCAGCCGTTCTTGCCATCGTAACCCTCGCCCCACCAGCCATCAAGCACGGACAGGTTGAGTGCGCCGTTGATGGCCGCCTTCATGCCCGACGTGCCTGAGGCTTCGAGCGGATAGATCGGATTGTTGAGCCAGACATCAACCCCCGCTACCAGACGGCGGGCCAGATGCAGGTCATAGTCTTCCAGCATCAGGATGCGGCCTGCGAATTCGCGTTGTTGGGAGAGTTCGGCGATCTGGCGGATCAGTTGCTGGCCCGGTTCGTCCGCCGGGTGGGCTTTCCCGGCGAAGAGAAAGAGTACCGGATGTTGTGCATCGAAGAGAATTTCGCGCAGCCAGTCGAGATTGTTGAACAGTAGCGTGGCACGCTTGTACGTGGCAAAGCGGCGGGCGAAGCCGATGGTCAGCACTGTCGGATTGGCCGGGTCGGCAAAGCGCAGCAGGCGGTCCAGATGTGCTTCCGAACCCTGATTGCGTATTTGCTGTTGACGTACCCGGTTGCATACCAGATGCAGGAGCTGGGCCTTGAGTGACTGGCGGATGCTCCAGAAAACCTGGTCGGGAATATGTTGTATATCCGACCAGCAGGATTCATCTGCCTGGCGGTTCTGCCAGCCGAGACCGAGATGGCGATCGAACGTCTCATGCCAGTCTGCGGCGAGAAAGGTTGGCACATGCACCGCATTGGTTACATAATCCATCGGGTTTTCAGTTGCCTCGACCTGTGGCCACAGGTCGAGGCAGATGCGTGCTGATACGTCACCATGAATGCGCGAGACGCCGTTATGAAAGCGCGA
The DNA here is from genome assembly GCA_004322535.1 of Rugosibacter sp. Classification (GTDB taxonomy): domain Bacteria; phylum Pseudomonadota; class Gammaproteobacteria; order Burkholderiales; family Rhodocyclaceae; genus Rugosibacter. The sequence continues at coordinate 39,542 of SCUZ01000055.1, read as the reverse complement.
ACCGTGCAGCGCCAGCGCGGTCATGTTGAAGTCGTTGCTACTATCGGTGTGGCCCATGCTCAGCAGGGTTTTGCGATCAAAGCTGCCGGCTTTGCAGAAGCTGTCAAGATAATGCATTACCAGGTCATCGGCGAAATGGTCATGGCCTGCAGGTACGGCGGTGTGGGTGGTGAATACCGTGTTGGCGGCGGCGGCTTCAAGCGCGGTGGCAAAGTTCTGGCCCTGATCCATGAGATTGCGAATACGTTCCAGAATAAAGAAAGCGGCATGTCCCTCGTTGATATGCCAGACCGTGGGCGCCAAGCCGAGCGCGCGCAGGGCGCGCACCCCGCCTACGCCGAGCAGGATTTCCTGTTCGATGCGAACGCGACTGTCGCCGCCGTAGAGTTGATGGGCGATGTCGCGGTCAGTCAGGATGTTTTTCTCGATATCGGTGTCGAGCAGATAAAGCCGGGTGTTGCCGACGCGAGCCTGCCACAGTTTGGCCCAGACCGTGCGGCCGGGAAAGTCGACTCCGACAAGAACATCATGGCCACTGGGGTCGCGCACCGGATCGATCGGCATATCGTCAAAGTCGTTATCCGTGAAGTGTGCGTGTTGCTTGCCGTCGCGGTCAATGGTTTGCCGGAAGTAGCCTTGGCGGTAGAGCAGGCCGATGGCGACAAAAGGCAGGCGCAGGTCAGAGGCCGCCTTGCAGTGATCGCCGGAAAGAATGCCCAGTCCGCCGGAATAAATTGGCAGGCTTTCATGAAAGCCGAATTCGGCACAGAAATAAGCAATCAGATCAGTCGATTCTAGCGGCAGTTTGCCGGGCAGTTCCTGCGTGGCTGGTGTCGCATGGTAGGCATCATAGGCCGCTAGCACGCGATTCATGGTATCGAGGAAAATCGGGTCTTCAGCGGCCTCCTCAAGCCGGTGCTGATCGACGCGCTTGAGGAAGGCCTTGGGGCTGTGGTTGGTTGCCCGCCATAAGCGTAAATTCAAGCGTGCGAATAGTTCACGCGTGGGACGATCCCAGCTGTACCAGAGATTGTTGACGAGTTCTTCAAGCCGCGCAAGGCGTGGCGGAATTTCGGGATTGACTTCGAGCGGATAGCGGGTGCCGGGCATGATAGTCGGTAAAAAAGGTTGAGCTGAACTGAATTCTATGCTGTGGAAGTCACCTTGAGGGTGATGCGTTGCCAGTCGCCGGTAGCTGGCCAGCGGAGTGTAAGGCAGACGGCCTGCATGATTTTTTCGAAACCGGCTTCGGATTGCGATACGGTATGGTGCGGCCGCGCCGAGAAAGTTCCCGCAGGCGACCCGAAGGGTGTGCCAAGCGAGCATCGCGCTGGTGACATGGTGATATTCAGGGCACCATGCAGTTCGGTATCCTCCAGCGTCAATTGCGAGGCGCCGACAAGATCGAGGGGCTGACCAAAACCACAGGGAATACGGCCGTCGGCCAGCACATAGCGACCGCCGTAACCATCGCAACTGGGCATCGCGAGACTGAGTTGTGTCTCCAGCTGTCCAGCGGAATTATTGGCTGGACCCACGATTGCCCCCATTTTGCTATGCGTGGAGGTGATGCGGTAGGCAATTTCCAGTGTGTCACCCTGCAGCGCATAGCGTTTTTCTACGCGCCAACCATCGCCGATGGCAGCAAAGTGACTGAGCGCGCCGTCGCGGCGATAGGTGTTCAGGGCATGACGAGCGCCATCGGCGGCAATCCAATCATCAAGGAACAGGCCACGCGGACGAACATCGGGTTCGGTATCCGCCGGCACGATGACATGAAGGAATGCGATGCGGTCATGGGCTGAGGCGATGCCGTTTTTTTCTGCCGTGGGTGCCGTATCACCAGCGCCGACTTTTGCATGCAGCTTTGCATGATAGGTCTCCGTGTGACGACGCAGCGCATCGCCGAAGTTGTGCGCCAACAGCAGGCTGGAGAACTCCACCAGCGCGGCATCGCCATCTTCACGGATGACAGCCAGCAATTCGCCGCTGCGCAGAATGATCTCGTCATGGCCGTCATTGTCGATGTCGCGGCATTCAAGTGCGGGAGCGGGTGTTAGATGTTCGAGCGCGGCCTCCAGCGCCAGCAGGTTGTGCCACACCGCACGGCGCAGATGCGGCAGATACAGGCCGCCGAACAGTCCATGCCAGTAGGCATCATTCGCCTGGGCGCGATGCAGGTGCTCCTGCATTTCCACGGTACGTTGCGCTGCCGGCAGCTGAGTCAGCCGTCGCGAAATTTCCAGCATGCGTTTGTGCATCCAGTTGGCTTCCGGGTAGCGCGACATGAAATTGCGCCAGATGCCGCCGCGCAAAAAAGCCTTGTGCGCTTCAAAGCGGCCTGTCGCCTTTTCTGTGTCGATTAGTGCGTGATAGATGCTGGCACTTGACGCGGGCAGCGTCCACTCATTCATCTCGATGTAGGAGGTGGTCGGCAGATAGATGATGCCGCGCGTCTTTTCGCTCACATGATATTCGGCAAAGGTCTTGGTACGAATCAGCGGTGAAGCCAGCACACCCTCGATGAACTGCATCAGCCAGCCTTTCTCATACACCCAGGCATAGGTTTCTGGCCAGATGCCGAATTTCTCGATGTCGTCGAAATAGATCGCGGCGCGGCGTCCTTGTCGCGCCAGATCCTCGAGCCAGGCGACCGCTTCAGTGGCGGGCGAGAAGGGCAGCCGGTAACGTGCTGCTTCGGCAATGGGGAACAGATCAAGACGCTGGCCATCGTCTTCGGTCGTGTAGAAACTGTCGAGCTGTTCGCTGTTCGCCCCGGCGCAGAGAAAATGGTAATCGTCGACAGCAACATAGCGGATGCCGGTCTCGGCCAGCGCAGACACTACGGAGGATTCCCAGACGCGCTCGGTCAGCCAGGCACCGGCAGGGCGCACGCCGAAATGGCGTTCGATCTTGTCCGAGAGGGTGTTGATCTGCGTCACCCGATCGCGGTGCGGGATAGCTGCCAGCACGGGTTCGCAGTCGCCGGAGCCGAACCATTCGACCTGACCACGCCGCGTCATGGCAGCCAGCCGCGCCATGTCATCAGGAAAATTCGCCAGCAGATAATCGAGCAGCCAGCCCGAAAAATGCACGCTGAAACGGAAGGCCGGATAACATTCCATGACGCGCAGGAACATGCCGTAGCTGCGAATATGGGCATCATCAATGACCACCGGAAAATTGCCCACGGGCTGATGGGCGTGAACGCCGAACAGCAGGGTGATGGGAGCGATCGGCATGGCGGGCTTGTCCGATGGGGTCATGCGGAGGACTCGGTTGCGCGACGCATCGAACCGCCGACAGCTGAGCTTGACCCGGAGGAGATCGACGCCTCAAGCTGGGTTGGCGGTTCCAGTTGCAGCAGGCGGTAAAGGTGGACGAGATTGTGGCGGAACAGGTGATCGAAACTGGCGACGCTGGTTGCCGGGTTGTAGTCGCCGAACCACCAGAACCAGTCCGAGCTTTCGCAGATGGCCAGTTGCCGTGTTGCCAGCGCCGACTCTTCTGCCGACAGCCGGCCGCTGGACAGCACCAGGTCATAACTTTGCTTGGCGGTGCACAGCAGATCCCAGGCGTGATTTTTCTGTTTGTCGCCGATCCAGGTTGATAGCGTGCCATACACCCAGCTTCCGGCTACCAGCTGTAGTAGCGGAGATGTCACGATCGGCTGGTCTTGCGCCAGCAGTTCGGCATAGGTGGTGGTGCGGATGCGGGGGTGCTGCGCGAGCAGGCCATACAGATCGTCAAAAAAATAGTAGCCGTTGTAGGGATAGTGCTCCCAGGCATTTTCGCCATCGAGAATAATGCTGACGACAGGCTCTTCGGTGGCCGATGCGGCGTCGAGAATGGCCTCGAGTTGTGTGACCAGATGCTGGGCTGCATCGCGTCCATGCCATTTGGCGTAATCGAAGCCGATCAGGTCGGACAGCCGCTCGTCGCGAAAAAACAGGGTCATTCCTGGTGCGCTTTCCAGCCGCCAGGGGCGATAGGTCGCATGCGCGGCTGCATGAATGCCGCTGGCGGCAAGGCTGTGTTTGAGCACGCCTTCGCCACTGGCGATCCAGCGGCAGCCGGCGTCGGCCAGAAGCTGGGCGAAGGGCGTGGAAATGGCACCTTCGGCCGGCCACATGCCGACAGGCGGCGCGCCGAAGCGGGTGGCATGGCTGGTGCGGGCATTTTCAATCTGGGTCACGACGCGGCTGCGTCCGCCCGGATAAATGGTACTGATCGGCAGCTGGGCATCGGGCTGGCTTTCACGCGCGGCGTGGAAGTCCAGTAGTAGCGGGGCCAGTGGATGGGTTTGCGGCGTTGTTGATAGCTCGATCTGACCTCGCGCCGCCAGTGCCCGCCAGCGCGGGATGAGGTCGCTGATCAGTTTGCCGATGCTCGCCAGCAGATGTTGTCGGTCGGTGGCGTCATAACCTTCGCCCTTGCTGATCAAGGCAGCAATCAGCGGATTACTGCGACGCTCGGCTTCACCCGTCCAGGTCAGGTGATACCAGGTGACGAGATCGGAAAAATAGGCACCGGAAAGATAGGCAAGCGTGGTTTCACCCTCGCGGCAGAGATCCATATAGAGGGTATGCAGATGCTGGTAACGGGGGAAGGGCGCGAGCATGGTGAGGTGATTGTTGCGAAAGCAGGTATTCAGCAAAAGCTGGCGATCAGTTGCCGCGATCTGGTCGAGATCGGGCGCAGCCAGCATGCGTAATAGCGGATCGCGGAATTTTCTGCTCACGAATTGCTGGGCGTAATCCTCGATCTGTTCCAGCAACACCGGCACAAAATTCACTACGCAGCGGATTTCCGGGTAGCGCTCCAGATGCGCTGCCATGTCGGCGTAGTCTTTCATGGCATGCAGATAAACCCAGGGCAGCATGAATTCGCCTGCCGCCGTCCCGTCAGCACCAGCGCGCTGCGTCCCTTCGGGAACTTTTATCATGCCCTCGCCATGATTCCGATAGTCGGGCTGGTGCATGTGCCACAGAAAGACGAGCTTGAGTTGTTTCATGGGGAGAGTGTCGTCAGTAATCAGCGGATGAAGTGGTGTGCTTGTTGACCGAGCATTTCCGGCGTGACCAGCGTGACGCCGTTCGCGCTGACATGGAAGCGTTGGCGATCCGCTGTGGCATTAAAGCCAATTGTCATGCCGGCGGGGATGCGGCAGTGTTTGTCCATTACCACTCGCCGCAGCTTGGCACCGCGGCCAATGTCGACATCAGACAGGATCACCGAATCCTCGATTTGCGCACGGCTATGCACGCGCACCCGCGAAAACAGCAGAGAGCGTCGCACGCTGGCGCCGCTGATGATGGTGCCGCCCGAAACCAGCGAATCGACTGCGATGCCGCGTCGGCCGTCATCATCGTCAAAAACGAACTTGGCCGGTGGCAGTTGTTCCTGATGTGTCCAGATCGGCCAGACCTGGTCATAAAGATTGAGCTCTGGCGTGACCTTGGTCAGCTCCATGTTGGCCTCCCAGTAGGCATCAATGGTGCCGACATCGCGCCAGTAGGGAATGCCGGCGCCGTCCATGCCGACACAGGAATCGGCAAAGCTGTGGGCGAACACGCGATGGTGCTCTACGCAATGCGGGATCACGTTCTTGCCGAAATCATGTGCGGAGTTTGCATCGTCCTTGTCGCGGATCAGTTGTGCGTAGAGGAAATCGGCGTTGAATACATACACGCCCATGTTGGCCAGCGAGCGGCCAGGGCGGTTTGGCATCGGTGGCGGATTGGCTGGTTTTTCGAGAAAGGATGACACGCGATTGTCCTGGCCGACATCCATGATGCCGAAGGCACTGGCCTCAGTCAGCGGCACATCCATGCAGGCGACAGTCAGGTCGGCCTGGGTCTGCACATGCTCCAGCAGGATGCGACCGTAGTCCATTTTGTAGACATGGTCGCCGGAGAGTACCAGGACGTATTTTGGGCGGTTGCGCCGGATCAGGCCGAGGTTTTGATACACCGCATCGGCCGTGCCCCGATACCAGTCTTTGCTCACCTGTTGCTGAGCCGGCAGAATGTCGATGAATTCGTCAAAGCGTCCATCGAGAAAGCTCCAGCCGCGTTGCAGATGCTGGATCAGGCTTTGCGCCTTGTATTGCGTGGCGACACCGATGCGGCGCACGCCTGAATTGACACAATTGGAGAGCGTGAAGTCTATGATGCGGAATTTTCCGCCAAAAGGCACGGCAGGCTTTGCCCGCCAGTCGGTGAGCTGCATCAGGCGGCTGCCGCGGCCACCGGCCAGCACAATGGCGAAAGCGGTGCGTGTCAGATGGCTGGCACTCATATATATGTATCCTTTCCAGTCGGATGTTTGCGGCAGAAGGCAGGCACTGGCACCAATATTATTTCAGCTGCATGCAATTTCGCATCAGGCCAGGGTGATATCGCGTGACAGATACACATCCTGAATTGCATTGAGCAGTTGCACGCCTTCCGCCATTGGCCGCTGGAAAGCCTTGCGGCCGGAGATCAAGCCCATGCCACCGGCGCGCTTGTTGATCACTGCCGTGCGCACTGCCTGGGCCAGATCGTTTTCGCCCGATGCGCCGCCGGAATTGATCATGCCGGCGCGGCCCATGAAGCAATTGGCTACTTGATAGCGCACCAGATCAATGGGATGTTCTGTCGTCAATGCGGAATACACCTTGGGATGGGTTTTGCCAAAGCCAATGGCGGTAAAGCCGCCGTTGTTGGTGGCCTGCTTTTGCTTGACGATATCAGCTTCGATGGTGGCGGCCAGATGATTCGCCTGGCCGGTCAAATCAGCCGCTTCATGGTAGTCGACACCATCTTTCTTGAAGCCCGGATTGCGCAAATAGGCCCATAAAAAAGTAACCATACCCAGCCGGTGCGCATGGGCAAAGGCTGCGGAGACTTCCTGTATCTGCCGCCGGGATTCCGGCGAGCCGTAATATACCGTCGCGCCCACTGCCATGGCACCCAGATCAAAAGCCTTTTGCACGCTGGTGAACAGTGTCTGGTCATGCATCGTGGGGTAGGTCAGCGTTTCATTGTGGTTCAGCTTCACCAGAAAAGGGATCTTGTGGGCGTATTTGCGCGAGACAGCGCCCAGCACGCCCAGTGTTGATGCCACAGCATTGCAGCCGCCTTCAATCGCCAGGCGGACGATATTCTCCGGATCGAAGTATTCCGGGTTGGGGGCGAATGAGGCGCCGCCCGAGTGCTCCACACCCTGATCTACCGGCAGGATGGACAAATAACCGGTGCCACCCAGTCGGCCGGTATTGAAAATCTGCTGGAAGTTGCGCAGCGTGCCCGGCGTGCGGTCGCTGCCTGCGACGACTCGGTCAATGAAATCCGATCCCGGCAGATGCAGTACGGTTTTGGGAAAGGTATGGCAAGCGTGGTTAAGCAGATAATCAGCTTCACTGCCGAGTAGTGCGGGGATGTCTGCCATGTTGCCTCCTGGTACGATCTGGTAGTACGGATAGCATACAGTTACGAACTCGAGGGCAAATTATGGTTTATTTCCGCATCGTAGGGAAGTTATGTTTTCAAAAAACCAAGTAATGTCCAAGTAATGTAGTAGTGTGGTGCGACAGCGCGATTAACTGATTTACCAGGCTATTCAAGGTGGGGATTCTCCTCTGGACTGAGGCGGTCGCGCAGGTTAAACAGGTTGATAGAGGATGCAGCCAATCATGGAGCAATCACAAAACAGCATGAGTGTGGTAGCAGCGATCTACGGACGCCATTCAGTGCGTAACTACACCCCAGAGCAGCTTGATCGAAATACGATTAATGTCTTGCTGGCTGCCGCTGTGCGTGCGCCAACAGCCATTCATAAAGAGCCGTGGGCGTTTGTGGTTGTGCAGGACGCAGCGCTGTTGCGGCGCATCTCTGACTGCGCCAAGGCATTTCTCAGTCAGGAGATCCATCACGCGGGTCTGCATACAGGAAGTCATGCGCTGGATACACCGGCTAGTTCGGATGCCAGCGTCTTCTACAGTGCCAGTACGCTGATTGTGATTTGTGCGGACACGACAGGCGCTTTTTTCACAGCTGACTGCTGGTTGGCGGCAGAAAACCTGATGCTTGCTGCTCACGCACGTGGGCTGGGCGCTTGTGTCATCGGGTGCGCAGTCTCTGCCCTCAATAGCGCCGAACTGAAAGCTGAACTTGGGCTACCGGTAGGCACTACTGCCATCGCTCCAATCATCGTTGGTGTCCCCGCGGATGAGACATCGCCAACAGAACGCAAAGAACCGAGAATTCTGGCTTGGAAATAAACCAGCAGTTGAATGCCGTGAATACTTTGAGCACCCTATCGCGTCACATATCGCCTGTCTTGATCGACGCGGGGCAAGACTGGGCGGGGCTCGGTGAACCAGCTGATTGGTGGAGTGAGTCGCATGGGTGAGCTGTCCAATTGGACCGAGTACAGTCGTTTTCTGCTGTCTTTGCTGGCAGTGCTGGATCCCTTCATGGCGATACCGATTTTTCTTGGCATGTGCGAACATCGTTCAGAAGCTGATCGCCGCCGCTTTGCCAAGGTAGTCAGTTTGACAGTGTTTGGCGTTCTAGTCGGTGTTGCCCTGACCGGGGAAGCGGTGTTGCGTATCATGGGGACGAGCCTTGCCTCATTCCGCATTGGCGGTGGCCTGGTGCTTTTGCTGATGGCCTTTGCCATGCTGCAGGCAAAACCTGGCGATGTGCGTCAGACAGCGGCGGAGGCCGATGCGCTCGATGGAACAGAAACGATAGGTGTCGTGCCTTTAGCCGTGCCGTTGCTGGCAGGGCCGGGCGCTATCAGTACGGTGATGATTTCCGTGCAGCAGGGCGGGCTGTTTCACGATGCACTGGTGATAGTTATCATCGGTGCCGTCTGCGCCGTGGTCTGGTTGATGCTGCGTCTGGCCGTGCCGGTCGGCCGCCTGATGGGGACAGCCGGGCTTAATGTTGCCAACCGCTTGCTGGGTCTATTGCTGGCGGCAATCGCGGTGGAATCGATGGCCACGGGTTTGAAGGAACTGTTCCCGGTGTTGGCGGGCGGGTAGTCCAGATGCTTATTTTGTTTGTGCAGATAAAAGTTTGCCCGTGTGGCGGGCTGGCTGAGTGGCGAACAGTGGCCGAGGGTTTGCTGACAGCATAGCGAAGTAGCACGTTATGCCGCGCTGCAAGTCACAGACCCGAACCTGCGGCTTCTCCCCTTGCCACGCTGTGGCACTCCTCCAGATGTAATGCAACCCTATCGACAAGGGTGCCATCCACTTCATTTTCTGCTTGCATTTTGCGCAGTAGTTCGAGAATCTCGGATGCAGGCATTGGTTTCCGATAGGGACGCCTCTGGGCGAGTGCTTGATATATGTCAGCAATCTTGATGATGCGTGCTTCGGTGGAAATCGCGTCACTTTTGAGACGAAATGGGTAACCATCTCCATTCAGCGATTCGTGATGCTCTGCTGCCCACAAGGCCAGTTCTGCAAAGCCGCCAACCTGCCGCAGAATCTGGTAAGTCGCAAAGCTGTGTTTTTTCATTACGGCAAATTCTGCAGCAGAGAGAGCAGCGGGGCTTTCCAGCAATTCATCCGGCACCTGAAGCTTGCCGATGTCGTGCAAAAGTGCTGCGATTTCCAGTTTTTCGAGGTGATCCCCGGAAAATCCGGCCAGTTGTCCGAGGAAACGGGAAAGCCGCGCGACACCCAGCGAATGTTCGGCCGTGAAGTGGGATTTCGCATCCACAATATGGGCAATAAGGAAGGCAAACTGTTTAAGCTCGGCGAGCGTGCTGGTGCGAGTCTCGCTGAATCTCCCCATGTCCTCGATATATTGGGGAATATAGGCCGCATCCAGTAGCAGCCAGAAGGCTTCTGGCGCGGAGGCATCGAGAAAGGCATCAACCAGGGCGGGCGCGAAAAACTGCCCGCGATGGCGATTGATCAAGTCACGGATCTCGCCGACATGCAGCAGCAGCGATTCATCCCGGTAGTATCGGGTTGCCAGCGCATCCACCCGGTCTGTCAGGTGAATAAGATTTGCATGGCTGGCGACAAGCGGGTCGATCGGCAGTCCCGGCATATCTTCCCAATGGGTATGGTGATAGCGGATCAGCGGTGCCAGATGGGCCAGCGGCGCAAAGCTGCGCAACAGCTCATAACCTATCTCGCAGTGAAGGTTCGCCCCTTCCCAATCAAGCTCATTGATAATGACGCGGTGTTCTCTGGTGGATGACACGCCACAGTCATGCAAAAGTCCGGCATCGAACAGCAGATGCCGGGTAGCTGTATGCCATCCGAGAGACTTGGCGCATTCAACCGCCATCATGCCCACACGCCTGCCGTGAAAAACATCGGTCACGCCGACCAGATCCACTGCCCTCGAGAGCGTGAGTACCATCTGTCGCAGGGTCACTTGCATGTTGGTTACTCCTGAATGCCAGAAGGAGATTGACTCATTTTCACGGTAGTTTGGCGACCAGATACTTCACAACATCATTAAGGGTAACCAGCCTGACATAGTCGGCCTCTGGAATTTCGACCCGCAGTTTTTCGTTCAGGCCCAGCAGGAAATTGAGCCAGTCCATTGAATCAAGGTCCACCTGCTTGCGCAACGGCTGATCCGCCTGCAATTGTTCGCCATCCACTTCCGGTGCGATGGATGCCAGCACCGACAGCGCGATCTGCTGCACTTCATTTTCAGTCATGGTGGTTCGCTTTCTTGATTTGTGTCCGATATCTTCTCCAATGCTTCCGGTTGCTGCAACTGTTCCCGCAACTCGGCGAGAAACAAGGCGCCACGATGCCCATCCGATACCCGGTGATCTGCGGCCAGGCTTGCCACAACGATCGGCTGCACCTTGACTTGTCCGCCTTCAACCCAGGCTTTGTCAATGATGCGGCCGAAACCCACCAGGGCGACCTGCGGCGGGTAGATGACGCCAAAGACTGATTCCACGCCCTGATCGCCGAGATTGGTCACGGTGATGGTGGCTTCCGACAGTTCGGAACTCTTGAGCGATCCTGTGCGGGTGCGTTTGACCAGATTGCCCAATTCCTGCATCAGCATGGCGAGGTTTTTCCGGTCGGCATCCAGCAGGGCAGGTGCCAGGAGGCCGCCCTGACGCAGGGAAACGGCGACGCCGGGATTCACGCGCACGGCCTGCTGGAAGGCGCCATCGCGATAAAAGCCGTTAAGCTCGGGATATTTCCGCAGCGCCTGTGCTACGGCCTTGAGGAGCAGCACTGCGGGCAGCAGCCGTTCCGCCATGGGGCGCTGGATGTTCTCTTGTGCCAGCCAAGCCAGCGCGCGCGCCATGGGGATAGGTTCGGCCAGGTAGTAATGCGGAATCTCGCGTTTGGAACGGCTCATGGCGGCGGCAATGGCTTTGCGCATCTCGGCCTGCCTGTCCGCTTGTCTGTCTGCCTGTTTGTTATTGGGTGCGGCAGCGCCCTGGGCAAGCTTGGTTACGGCTTGTTCCACATCCTCCAGCGTGACGGCGCCCCGGGGGCCGCTGCCGGTGACTATGTCGAGGTCCAGGTTGAGTTCCAGCGCACGTTTGCGGGCGACGGGGGTGATGAGACGGCGTCCCGCCAGCGCCGACTTTTTCAGCGGTACGGCAGTTGGGGCAGGGGCCGCAGCAACGACCGGCGCGACGGCGGCCGGTTGGGCGAGCTCGCTGAATTTGGCGAGCATTTCGCATTTGTATTTATCCGCATCAGCAGCGCTTTCACCCGCTTCGAGCAGCAGGGCGAGGACTGTTCCCACCGGCACTTTCTGTTGCGGCGCTACCAGCAGGCCGGCGACGGTGCCTTCCTGCCAGCATTCCACATCCACGGCTGCTTTAGACGTATCCACAATCGCGACGATCTGTCCCTTTTTCACTTCGTCGCCGGGCTTCACCAGCCACTCCAGCAACGTGCCCTCGTCCATGTCGGCACCCAGGGAGGGCAGCTTGAATTCGATCATGCGCGCTCTCCCAGTAGGGCTTTCACTGCTGCGACGATCTTTTCCGGCTGGGGCAGGGCAGCTTCTTCCAGATGCCGGGCGTAGGGGATGGGGACTTCCTCCGCGCAGACCCGCGCCACGGGAGCATCCAGGTCAAAAAAAGCCTGCTCCATGATGCGCGCCATGACTTCTGCAGAGAGGCTGCCGCTGCGCCAGCCTTCATCAATCACGACCGCACGATGGCACTTGCGCACCGATGCCACGATGGCCTCGGTATCCAGCGGGCGCAGCACGCGCAGGTCAAGCACTTCGGCGCTGATGTTGTCTTGCGCCATTGCCTCGGCTGCTTGCAGCGCCTTGGGCAGGGAGCCGCCATAAGTGATCAAGGTCACATCAGTGCCTTTGCGACGCACTTTGGCTGACTTGATGTCCACTGTCTCATTGGCAGGCAGTTCACCCTCCACGTTGTAAAGCGCCGCATGTTCGAAGAGGAGGACCGGATCAGGGTCTGCGAGTGCGGCGGCAAGTATGTAACGGGCATCTTCGATGGTCGCCGGGGCCAGAATCTTGATGCCGGGGATGTGGGCGTACCAGCCTTCAAAGCTGTTCGAATGCTGTGCTGCCACCTGCCGGCCAGCACCCGTGGACATGCGGATCACTAGCGGCACCGAAAACTGTCCACCGGACATGTGATGATAGATCGCCGCCGTATTGATGATCTGATCCAGCGCCAGCAGGCTGAAATTCACCGTCATCACTTCGACGATGGGACGCATGCCGCCCAGGGCCGCGCCGATGCCGATGCCGACGAAGGCCAGTTCCGAGAGCGGCGTGTCGCGAATGCGCTCGGGGCCGAATTCGTCGAGTAAACCCCTTGATACGGCATAGGTGCCGCCGTAGCGGCCGACATCTTCCCCCAGCAGGAAGACGCGCGGATCCTGCTGCAACGCTTCGCGCAAGCCATCATGCAAGGCTGCGCGGTAGCTGATGCGGCGGTTGTTAGTGTTATCGCTCATGGCTGGCTCCCTGCCGGGGTATAAACATCCGCGAGCATGTGTTCTACCGGTTCCCATGTACCGGCTTCGGCGAAAGCCACGGCCGCTGCCACCTCGGTATTGACTTGCGCGTCAAGGGCAAGAAATTCCTCTTCGCTGAGCTTGCCTTCTTGCTTTAACCGCGCGGTAAAGGTGTGAACCGGGCCGCGCGTCTTCCATTCCTCCACCTCCGCCTTGCTGCGGTAGAGCTCGGCATCGAACATCGAGTGGGCGCGAAAGCGGTAGGTCTGGTACTCGATAAACAGCGGCCCTTCGCCAGCGCGCACCCGCGCCTGCGCCTGGCGCGTCGCTTCATGTACCGCGACGACATCCATGCCATCCACCTTGATCGTCGGCATCCTGTAGGACGCTGCCTTGGCGCAAAGATCGGTCTGCGATTCGGAGTTCTCCAGCGCCGTGCCCATGGCATAGAGATTGTTTTCGCAGCAAAACAGCACCGGCAGTTGCCACAGCGCTGCTAAGTTCATCGACTCGTGGAACGCTCCTTCCGCTACCGCACCATCGCCGAAAAAGCAGGCCGTTATGCGGCTCGTTTTCTGTATTTTATCCGCCAGGGCGAGTCCGGCAGCCACCGGCAAGCCACCGGCGACAATCGCGTTACCGCCGAATAAACGTGTGCGCTTGTCGAACAGGTGCATCGAGCCGCCGCGCCCCAGAGAGCAGCCTTCGCGCTTGCCATACATTTCAGCCAGAATGACATCCATGGACATGCCGCGCACCAGCGCATGGCCATGCTCACGATAGGTGGTGACCAGGTTGTCTTCGGCTTGCAGCGCGTGCAGCGCGCCGACGGCGACCGCTTCCTCGCCGATGTAGAGATGCAGAAAGCCGCGAATCTTGCCGGCACCGTAGAGTTCCGCTGATTTTTCTTCCATGCGGCGGATGCGCAGCATGTCGGTTAGCAGCCGATGGGCAAAGTCCCGCGCGTAGGGCACGGGTCCGCTGGGCGGTGGCGCGATCATGCCGAGGCTCCGCCTTCGAGTGTACTGGTGTCGCCTTCGGGCAGGCCGAGTTCGCGGGCCTTCAACAAGCGGCGCATGATCTTGCCGCTGCGCGTGCGCGGCAGCGAGGATAGAAAGGCGATTTCCTTCGGTGCCACAGCAGCGCCGAGACGCTTCCTGGCGTGACCCAGCAATTCCCTGCGCAAGGCCTCGCTCTCGGTGTAGCCCTTGTTGAGCGAAACGAAGGCTTTCACCATTTCGCCGATCATCGGGTCGGGCTTGCCGATGACGCCAGCCTCGGCAACCGCAGGATGTTCCATGAGTGCGCTCTCCACCTCGAAGGGACCGATCAAGTGGCCTGCCGATTTAATGATGTCGTCGGCACGACCGATGAACCAGAAGTAGCCATCCGCATCGCGCCGGGCCAGGTCACCCGTCAGATAAAGTTCGTCGACAAAGCATTTGCGATAGCGCTCTTCGTTATTCAGATAGCCGCGGAATATCGAAGGCCAACCGCGGCGCAGCGCCAGCTCGCCGTCCGTGTTCGGTTCTTCGATCACCTCGATCTCCCCGGTTGTCTCATTGCGCCGCACGATGCAGGCCTCGACCCCGGGCAGTGGCCGCCCCATGGAGCCGGGCTTGATGTCGAAGGCTGGTGTGTTGGCGATCATGATGCCGCCGGTCTCGGTCTGCCACCAGTTGTCGTGGATAGGCAAGCCCAGCACTTGTTTTCCCCACCATACCGCCTCCGGGTTGAGTGGTTCGCCGACGCTGGCGACAAAACGCAGTTGAGGGAAACTGTATTGCTTCGTGGTCTCGGCGCCAGCCTTCATCAGCATGCGGATGGCCGTTGGCGCCGTGTACCAAACGCTGACTTTTTCGTCCTGCAGGATGCGATACCAGCGTTCGGCATCGAACTCCTCGCAGTCGATAATGGAAGTCACGCCATGCAGCAGCGGCGCGATAATGCCGTAGGAGGTGCCGGTCACCCAGCCCGGATCTGCGGTGCACCAGTAAATGTCATCCGCATGCAGGTCGAGCGCATATTTGCCCGTGACATAGTGGGTCACTACCGCCCCATGCACGTGGATAGCACCTTTGGGCATGCCGGTGGTGCCGCTGGTGAAGTGCAGCAGCGCCATATCCTCCGCCGTGGTGGGTTCAATCTCGAATGCTTCGCTGGCATCTGCCATCAGGCTGGCGAAATCAAGCGTGCCGGGAATGTTCGTCTGGCCGTCATCTTCCGCGATCAGGAGCACATGTTTCAATGAGGGCATGGTCTCGCGCCATTTTTCAATCTTGCGCAGGTAGAGAAAATCCGTGGTGACCAGCACCTTGCATTGCCCCAGATTGACGCGTGTGGCGATGGGTTCCGGACCGAAGGCAGAGAACAGTGGAGAGACAACAGTGCCGTTTTTCAAGCTGCCCAGCATCGCGATGTAAAGCTCGGGAATGCGGCCGGCCAGAATGAACAGGCGCTCACCCTTGGCGACACCGAGCTTCCTCAGCACGTTGGCAAAGCGGTTGGTCAGCCGTGACAAATCCCCGTAACTGAGGTCGCGGGGTGGCGCCGTGGCGCTCAGGAAGCGGAACGCGGTCTTGTCCCGCAAGGCTCCGGTCGTGTGCCGCTCTACTGTCTCCCAGGCGATGTTGAGGCCGCCGCCGGGGAGCTCTGTGCGTGCGGCTTCCCAAGTGAATGTCTTGCGCGTCTTTTCATAGTCGAGCAGATTCGGTTCGACCCGCAGGTCGGCAGCTGTCTTGTGAATGACAGATAAGGTATTCATGCGTGTCCAAGCCGATCAGCGGTTAACCGCAGGTAGATCCAATTATCTACTGCTATTTTGAAAAGTGTGGAAGGCAGTCTCCTGCAAGGTCAGGTATACAAGTCTCGCCGTGTCAGCGGCACGGCAAGCGCCGCCGCGCCACGCCGCGATGCCAGGATTTGGTAAATCCCGGTGCCTCCGGCTTCAAATTCCAATGCGCAGGCCGCCATGTAGAGCCGCCAGACGCGATAGGCCGTTTCGCTGACATGTTGCAATGCCTCGTCGTGAGCTGCCTCCAGCCGTTGCACCCAGTGCCGGAGCGTGAGTGCATAGTGCGACCGCAGGCCTTCAACATCGTGAATCTCAAAACCGGCATGCTCCATGCCGCGCTGAATATTGCTCACGGTGTCAAGTTCGCCGTCAGGGAATACATAGCGGTTGATGAATTCCGTATTGACATTCTGCTCCCAGCCCTCTTCATCATGGGTAATGCCATGGTTCAGGAACAAACCGCCCGGCCGCAATACCCGATGAACGGTGGCGGTATAAGCGGGAAGGTTCGCCAGTCCGACATGCTCGAACATGCCGACACTGGCGGCTTTGTCGTACACCGCCTCGCCTTGCAGATCGCGATAGTCGAGCAGTTCCACGGTAACAAGATCACCCAACCCTTCGGCGACTATGCGCTGCTGCGCATAGTCATGCTGCTGCTGGCTCAGCGTGATGCCATGAGCCCGTACCCCGTAATGTCGCGCCGCCCAGCACACCAGCGCACCCCAGCCACAACCGATATCGAGGAAATGCTCACCTGATTTAAGGCGCAATTTGTGGCAGATGTGATCGAGTTTTTTGCGCTGTGCTTGCTCCAACGTGTCGTCGGGCGTCTCGAAATAGGCGCACGAATACACCATCTGCTCATCCAGCCACAACTTGTAAAACTGGTTGGATACATCGTAGTGAAACGAGATGGCGGCGGCATCGCTTTGCCTGGAGTGATCGTGAGAGAACCTGTCTTCCCTGGGCCGGGCAGAAGAAGATGCAGGCGACATCGCCGCCGAAGGTTTTCCCGGCAGCCGCAGGGCGTCAAGCAATAAAGCGCTGCGCTCGCGTAGCGGCAGAACCAGTGTCTGGAAGTGTTCTTTCAGACGCAGTACCGAATACAAGTCACCTTCAAAATCAAGGAACCCGCGAAAATAGGCATCTGCGAGCACCAGTGCGCTGCGATTTAGTACCAGTTTGCGCAGTATGGCAGGATCCCGCACGACCAGAGTAAAAACGGGTGGGGTGTGGCCAATGTGATGGGTCGTATCATTCCACAGGCGCAGCGCAGCAGAACTGTGGAAGTTGCGCAGCAGGCGTTTGAGAATGCGCATCGCTGCATCGGCATGTCTGGATTCCTGCAGTGTTGGTGGCACAAGACTTATGGTGAAATTCATGGTCTCCCTCCAATGTGCTCAAGTTTCACGAAAAATCCTGTCCTCTAACTGGCAATTAGACAGTCTGGTTCACATGACTGCATGCGCAAGAACTCTACATCGATGTTGCTGATTCGCTGTCGCGCTACTATATTAAGTTGAACATCGCGTGTTGCTTCAGTAGCATTATTCCATCTCCATCCTGTCCGTAGTACCAGACTCCGCAGCTTCTTGCGGCAGGTCTGCGATCATTACGTCGGTGGTGAGAATGAGGCTAGCAATGGAAGCTGCATTCTGCAAGGCGCAGCGCGTCACCTTGGTCGGGTCGAGGATGCCCATTTCGATGAGGTCGCCATACTCGCCAGTTGCCGCGTTGTAGCCGAAGTCACCTGTTCCTGCGAGCACCTTGTCGAGCACTACCGAGGAGTCGCTGCCCGTGTTGGCGACAATCTGGCGCAGCGGCTCTTCCAGCGCGCGTCGCACAATCCCGATGCCGCAGTCTTGGTCGTGATTGTCGCCGCTAAGTGTCAGGAGTGCTCGACGCGAGCGCAGCAACGCCAAGCCACCGCCGGGCAGGATACCTTCCTGAATCGCTGCACGGGTCGCGTGTAGCGCGTCCTCGATACGGCTCTTCTTCTCTTTCATTCCGGTTTCGGTGGCGGCGCCGACCTTGATCACTGCAACACCGCCCGCGATCTTGGCAATGCGCTCTTGCAGTTTTTCCTTGTCGTAATTGCTAACACTATCCTTGATTTGCTCACGGATTTGCTTGATGCGATTTTGGATGGAGTCGGACTTTCCGCCGCCGCCGATAATGGTGGTGTCTTCTTTCGTGACTTCAATGCGTTTTGCTGTGCCCAGGTCTTCGATGCTTGCTTTTTCCAAAGACAAACCGAGCGCCTCGGTGATCACCGTACCGCCGGTAATCACCGCAATATCTCCCAGCATCGCCTTGCGGTGATCGCCGAATTCGGGGGCTTTGACGGCGCAGCACTTGAGAATACCGCGCAAATGGTTGACCACCAGCGTAGCCAAAGCTTCACCGTCGACATCCTCTGCGAGGATCAGCAGCGGTTTGCCGGTCTGCGCAATTTTTTCCAGCATAGGCAGTAAATCGTGAATGCTGGAAATTTTCTTCTCGCACAAGAGAATATACGGATCTTCCAGCACTGTGATTTGCATATCGGCACTGGTGATGAAATAAGGCGAGAGATAGCCACGTTTGAGTTGCATTCCCTCGACGATCTCCAGCTCGTTGTACAGGCCGGAGCCGTCCTCCACCGTGATGACACCATCACTACCTACCTTTTCCATGGCGTGGGCAATGGTATTGCCCACGGACAAATCGGAACTGGCGGAAATGGCGCCCACCTGGGCAATTTCCTTATTTGTGGTGCAGGGCTTGGATAGTTTCTTTAATTCTTCAATGATGGCAGCAACGGCTTTGTCAATACCGCGTTTGAGGTCCATTGGATTCATTCCGGCAGCCACATATTTCATGCCTTCCTGCACAATGGCCTGAGCCAATACTGTAGCCGTCGTTGTGCCGTCGCCTGCCACTGCGGATGTCTTGCTGGCGACCTCCTGCAACATCTGTGCGCCCATGTTTTCGAGCTTGTCTGCAAGCACGATGTCTCTGGCCACCACCACGCCGGAATTGGCCACCAGAGGCGGCCCGTAGGCACGCTCCAGAATAACGTTGCGGCCACTGGGGCCAAGGGTTACCTTGACTGCGTCCGCCAGGATATTGACACCTTTGACGATCTTGCTGCGCGCAGTGTCATGAAACACCACTTGTTTTACCGGCACAGGAAACTCCTTGGCCAGCGGCGACAATCCTGTTTATCCTCAATCTCAATCATCGGCATGTTTTTCGATTGCACTGGCCTAGCTGACGCCCCCCCGCCCGCAGCAATTGATGAAGCTGCAAGCGGGGTGTATTTGGCCCGCTATGCAACAGTGATCTTCTTGGTTATGGTTCCTGATTTTTTGGGTAACGTCATTTCCAGTACGCCATCGGTATATTTGGCCTGCGTGGCACTTTCGTCAACTGCTTGATCAAGAGAAAAGCTGCGCGAAACCTTGCCGTAATAACGTTCACTGCGAATCACTTTCTCGCCCTCTTTTTCTTCCTTTTCCTTTTTTACTTCGGCGCTGATGGAGACCTGCTTGCCGTCAACCGTAACGTTGATATCCTCTTTTTTTACCCCCGGAATCTCTGCTTTGACCCGGTAAACCTTGTCTTCTTCCGACACTTCGAGCTTGATCTGTGGTTCGATCTCGAAATTGCGCAGGACAGGCCGCAAGGTGAATCCGTTGAAAAAATCACCTACATCCGCGAACGGATCAAGACGAGCCAGTTCGTTGAATGGATTGAAACGGGTAATGTTAGCCATGATGATTCTCCTTTTGAAAGGGTGTTGCGGTTGATGAATCCTGACCTGATTTCTATTTCTCGCCTGCCTTATCGACTGCGTTCCTGAGATGGTCCATTGAGGACTCGATATCGATCTTGAGCGTCTTCCACCGGTCGGTTGTTGTTGTTTTGAGTTCAGTCAGCTTGGTTTGCAGATTTTTCATTTCCGCATCAAGCGCCAGTATCTTGGGCTGAAGTTCGGCGGTTGCCCGTTGAGCCTGTTTCCTCAATGTTTCAATCCTGGTGCCTAGTTCAGCCACTTCCTGCTGCATCTTGGACAGAAACTGCTCACGCTCAAGATGGTTCTCGCTTGTGGCGGCAGAGCTTTTTATCTCGGTTTTTCCTGTCCCGATTTTGGGGAGTGCGTAATCCTCTTTTTTGCTGCATGCCGCAAGACCGACTGCAATTCCAAGCAGCATCAGCGTTCGCAGAGAGTTCATTGCGCTTCTTTCTTTCTCTTACCTGCACCGGGAGTTTCTTCATGCTTGAACCGCGATGTAAGGCGCTCTGTCTCCTGGCACATTTCGTCCCACGCATGTTCAATGGCGTTCTTGAGATCATTCCATGCTTCACCTGTGTGTTGTCGCAGATCCTCGAGTTTGTCGCTGATCACTGATCGCTTTTCCGCTATCGCGTGAAGTTGCTTCTGGTATTCGGTGCGGGTTTGGGCTTTTGCCTTGACAATCTTGTTCTTGAGTTCTTCAAACCGGGCATCCCACTCGACCAGTAGTGCTTCCAGCTGCGCCATATTCCTGTCATCCGGGGCGGAACCCCGCAATATCTGGTCGACTTCCATTTCCGCTTCGTACCAGTCGATACTCGGGTCGCCACCATTAAAAAATCCGCGCCGCTCGGCACGGTAGTAGGCGGCTGTTGCGATCATCTGCTGGCGCAGATCGGAATCAACGGTGGAAAAACCGCTGCTTGCCATAAAGTCGGCTGATTTCTTGATTTTCTTCATGGGTGGACCTGACGGGGTTGAAGCAGGTTTCAGTTTCATTGTGTACCTCCATTTTTTTATTGACAAATAGAGTGACGGCGTCAGCCGCGCTTTAGCTGATGTCTGGCTCCTCGGCCATTGCCACACCCTCAAGCAGGAACTGCACAGGGCGTACTGGCGTTTGTGTGATGCCATGCCCGTGTGTGTTCTTGCGCAGAAAAAGTGCCGTCGGGATGCGTACCCAAAGGAGAATCAGATAATGGAGATCTACCTCCAGTGCATCGAAAAGCAATTCAACCGAAAAAGTTTCCTTCCCGGAATTGTTGAAAATGCAATATTCCCGCCACTGGTTTTGTCGGCCGGCATAGGCGGCATTGACTATATTGCTGCCAGGCGCATTGGGATTAAACGGAACAGCTGGAATAAAGTCTTTGATAGGCCGCTCCAGCAGATCATCTATCCCATTGCCCAAAATATCTACGGCTTGCTGACTGCAAAAAAGCACTTTGCCAGTGTCATCAAGCACCATGGCAGGGTTTTCACCCGTATCGCCCAATCGAGCCAGGCAACTCTGGTAGAACCGGCTCGAATACTGGATTTTTTCATTTTCATTCGGTAAATCCGCTCCTCTATACATGGACAGCTCCTCAATTATTTGGGGTTATCGCTATGATTTGTTTCCTGTCCTTTGCGGCACTCCGTTGTTTTCTCGTTTTCATTGTGTTCCTTGATTTGCGAAGCAGGCCGCTAATGGCGGGTTGACCTCAGCGCAATAACGATGTTCACGGCTTTTTTAAACTCGGCATGTTTGTCGAGGAAATGACTGGCCCCTGCTTCCATATAGACTTTTCGGTAATATGAAGTCGGGAAATTGGTCAGCACAATAAAAACGATCCCGGACATGCTGGACTGCAGCCCGCGCAGTACATCAAGGCCACTACCGTTGCGCAAATGGATGTCAAGCGTGACGACGTCCGGACAAGTGCGGGTGATGCCCGTGATAGCCTCTGCCGAGCTTTCGGCTTCACCGACTACAGAAATACCATCGATTTCTCCAAGCATCCCCCGCAGACGTTCCCGGATGACGGGCGAGTCGTCGACTATGAAAACCTCGGTGTCTTGTTGCAGGTTTGATTGTTGCATGCAGCCAGTATCGCTGGCTGCAAAGTCGCCTGCTATCGGCGGTGGCTTAATGTAACTGTCAGTGAAGTCCTGACAGAAACGTAGGACGCAGCAGGATCGGGTATAGGAATCGTCCTACAGGCTCAGGCTGGTGGCCCAGGGGCGTCGATCAGATGGTGGTTGATGGCGTAGTGGATCAGCTCTGTCTGGTTGTGCATGTTCATTTTCTGCATGAGTCGTGCCTTGTGCGTACTCACCGTCTTGACTGAAAGACTCAGTTGCCTGGCGATGTCCGAGACGGTGTTGCCGGATACCAGCCAGTGCAGAACCTGAAATTCGCGGTCAGAAAGCGTTTTGTGCGGTGGCTGGTCAGCATCGGGCATGGCACCCAAGGCAAACTGTTCCGCGACATCGAGGCTGATGAAGGCGCCGCCACCGGCAACTTTGCGAATGGCTGCCAGCAACTGAGCCGAGTTGCTGTCCTTGGTCAGGTAGCCTGATGCGCCGGACTTGATGGCCCGCACCGCATATTGGTGTTCCTGATGCATGCTGAACACGAGGATGCGCAGTTTTGGCTTTTCACCATGCACTTGCTTGATTAGCTCAATGCCACTTCTGCCAGGCATGGAAAGGTCGAGCAGCAATACATCAAAGTTCGATGCACGCACATGCTCCATCACTTCATGTCCATTCTGCGCTTCGCCAACGATTGCCAGGTCTTCCGCTGAGGAAAGTATCTGCTTTACGCCTTCGCGAATGATGCTATGGTCGTCGGCGATAACAATTCGGATCATGCTGATGCCTCGGGGCGGATGATCGGAATAGGGATACGCACATCAATAGTTGTTCCCCGGCCTGGTTCGCTATCTATCTTGATTGCGCCATCAAGCAAGTAGATGCGTTCGCGCATTCCTATCAGTCCATATGACTGATTGCGTAGAGTTGATGTGATGAATCCGCAGCCGTTGTCGCGTACCGACAGGTGGATATCCCCATCAGTTTGCGCGAGAATTATTTTTATCAGGGTGGCATGCGCATGCCGGGCGGCATTAGTGAGTGCTTCTTGTAGTATGCGGAACATGGCTGTGGCATAGGGTTCCTGAAGCGCACGCTCAGGCATTGCAATCGTAAGCTCACAACGTATGCCCGTGTGTTCCATGAAATTTTGTACCAGCCACTCGGCTGCGGGAACAAGGCCCAGGTCGTCAAGCATCAGGGGTCGCAGGTCGGATGAGATGCGACGCGTAGTGGCTGTCAGCCCATCGATTATCGACAGCATATCCTCAAATTTTTTCACTTGCGCTATTTGATCGGTGGTCGGCCGGTCTATAAGCCACATCACGTCCATTTTCAGCGATGTTAACGACTGACCCAGTTCATCGTGCAGCTCGCGTGCGATATGACGTTTCTCTTGCTCTCGGATCGAATGCGCTGCCGCTGCGAGTTCGCGCAACTCTTCCTGCGATCTATGCAAGGCATTCTCTGTCATGACTTGCTCGGTTACATCGCGCAGAATCACCGTGTAGAACTTGGCACCATTCTCGTTGATCTGCGAGATCGATGCGTTGATCATAAATTCGTTGCCGTTGCGATGCAGCGCCACGATGGTACGGGATCCATCCATCGGGCGCGAGATGCTGCCAGCTTCACCGAACTGCCCGATATAGCGGGCATGCACGGTGCGGAAACGCTCCGGAAGCAACAGGGCAAGCGGTGCCCCTGTCACCTGCTCGCAGGACCAGCCAAAAATCGATTCGGCAGCAGCATTGAAGAACACAATGTTCTGCGCCTCATCGACAGTGATGATGGCGTCCATTGCGGAATTGAGGATACCGCGCAAGCGCGCTTCGTTGAGCGCGAGTGACTGTTCCATGCGCACGTACCCGGTGATGTCGGTCAACATGATGTGTGTTCCCGACGCTTTGCCATCTGATGCATGGTGCCAGATGTCCAGATGGGCATGAAGGAGGGTCCCGTCCCCGCAGGTTAGCCGCAGATCAAACCTTTCCCGGCTCGCATGCTGCATCAAGCCCGTGAACAGTCGGCACCAGCGGTCGCGGTCTTCGGGGTGGATGAAAAAATCGAAGCGGTGCTGTAACAGTTTCTTGCGTTCCAGACCGAGGAGTATGGCAGCAGTGAGATTCGTTTCAGTGATCAGGCCTGTATCGGTCAGGGTGAGATAGCCGACCGGGGCAAATTCGTAGAGATCCAGGTAACGATCACGTGATTCCTCGAGAGCCAGCTGTGTCCGTCGCAATTCTTCGTTCTGCATCTCCAGTTCAATCTGGGGCACCCGGAGTTCGTGCAGAAGTTCGTCGGTGGGCGGTTCAGGCGATACGCCGGGGACATCTGCAACAAGCAGCGCTTTGGCCATGTCGCATAATATTATTGATTCTTCCTCTCCGTGTTTCTTGTCCATCAGCTATCCTCAAGTATCCTCAAGTGGCTGCATTTCCCGTCAGACGGGAAGGTTGACGTTCAGTTATATCTTTTATTGTCAGCAGAATCAAGGCATCTTGCGGAGGTTGCCCGTTATGGGTCAGGCATTAAGACGCATTTTTCTGTGTCCAATGTTCGAGGATGACCCGTTGCGTCATCCTCGAACATCGTGCCTGGC
The DNA here is from genome assembly GCA_004322535.1 of Rugosibacter sp. Classification (GTDB taxonomy): domain Bacteria; phylum Pseudomonadota; class Gammaproteobacteria; order Burkholderiales; family Rhodocyclaceae; genus Rugosibacter. The sequence goes on along the minus strand of SCUZ01000055.1, from coordinate 15,352 downwards.
CGGCTGTACGACTTATGCATCCTGCCATGCGAGTGCTTGCTTGAGCGCACGAAAAAAGTCGGCGCTGGCGATACGGCGTTGAATGAGGCGCAGCAGCCTGCGTGAAAGGCAAGCCCGTGTCAAAACCTTGCAGCGTGACAATCCACCACGCATCGCTTTCGCTTTGCCTGTTGCATTGCCAGTGCTGGCATGCGCGGTGTTTCAGCATTATTAACGGCTATGATGGTCGAGATACCCATGAGAGGCTGTACAACGTGATTTCTTCTCCTGCCTGTGCTGCACTGCTTGCGGCACGTGAACATGATCCTTTTGCCGTGCTTGGCTTGCATGCCGAGGCAACCGGCTGGTGTCTGCGCGTGCTTCGTCCGCAGTCTGCATCGGTTGCTGTTGCGCTTGCCAGTGGCCAGTGGGACCAGCTAACAGAGATAGGCAAGGGGCTTTTCGAATGGCATGGCGCTTTGCCACCACCACGGCCTTGGCGGCTGCGCGTTGATGACGTGGTACAGCATGATGCTTATGCTTTCCCACCACTGCCGCCAGCGGATGACCTGTTTTTGTTCAATGCGGGCAGGCTGCACCAGGCCTGGCTTAGGTTCGGCGCCAATACGGCCATGCGCGAAGGGGTGGCCGGTGTTTGCTTCCGTGTCTGGGCACCGAATGCCGAACGGGTTTCGGTGGTCGGCGACTTCAATCGCTGGGATGGGCGTGTGCATCCAATGGCGTCGCTGGGCGCATCTGGCGTCTGGGAGTTGTTCATACCGGAATTGCCGACGGGCGCGCTGTATCGTTTTGAATTGCGGGTGCGCGGCAGCGGTGCGCTGCGTCTCAAGGCCGATCCCTATGCACGGGCATTTGAGCGGCGTCCAGCTACCGCCTGTTGCATCACGGCGGCAGCATCGCATGTCTGGAACGATACCGAGTGGTTGCGCACGCGAGCGACGCGTGATTGGTTGCACGCGCCGATGAATGTGTATGAGCTGCATGCCGGGAGCTGGAAGCGGCATCTTCCCGACGGGCGCTTCTACAGTTACCGCGAGCTGGCGGCGCATCTGGTGCCCTATATGCAGGAGATGGGTTTCACCCATGTCGAATTCATGCCGCTGATGGAGCATCCACTGGATGAATCCTGGGGCTATCAATGCACCGGTTTTTTCGCGCCGACTTCGCGTTTTGGCAACGCAGACGATTTGCGTTTTCTCATTGATGCGTTGCATCAGGCGAATATTGGCGTGATTCTCGACTGGGTGCCCGGGCATTTCCCGGCGGATGACTGGGCGCTGGCCCATTTCGATGGCACGTCGCTCTACGAGCACGAAGACCCGCGCCAGAAAGTGCATCCCGATTGGGGCACCCACGTCTTCAACTATGGCCGCAATGAAGTCAGGAGTTTCCTGCTTTCCTCGGCGCATTACTGGTTATCCGAGTTTCATGTCGATGGCTTGCGCGTCGATGCCGTGGCCTCGATGATCTATCTTGACTATTCGCGCCAGCCCGGCGAGTGGACACCGAATATTCATGGCGGGCGTGAGAATCTCGAAGCCATTGCCTTTCTGCGCGAACTGAATGAAATGGTGCATGGCCAGTTCCCCGGTGCGCTGACCATTGCTGAAGAATCCACGGCTTGGCCCATGGTATCGCGCCCGGTCTGGCTGGGCGGCCTGGGCTTCTCGATGAAATGGAACATGGGCTGGATGAACGATACGCTGCACTACCTGCGCCAGGATCCGGTGCATCGGCGCTACCATCACGAGCAACTGACTTTCGGCCAACTGTATGCCTATAGCGAAAACTTCGTCCTGCCGCTGTCGCATGATGAAGTGGTGCACGGCAAAGGGTCGCTGCTGGGAAAAATGCCGGGCGACGAATGGCAGCGTTTCGCCAATCTGCGCCTGCTATTGGCCTACCAGATGGCGGCACCCGGCAAGAAGCTGTTGTTCATGGGCGCGGAAATCGGCCAGCCCTGGGAATGGCGAGTCGCAGAAGAACTGCCCTGGCATCTGCTGCAATACCCTTTGCATGCCGGTGTGCAGCGCTTGGCGCGCGACCTCAATCATTTTTATCAGAATACCCCGGCTCTGCATGAGCTGGATTTTTCAAGCGAGGGTTTTCAATGGATCGATTGCCACGACGCCGATCAGTCGGTGATCAGTTGGCTGCGCCGCGCACGCGATGGCAGTTATGCCATCGTGGTAGCCAACTTCACGCCGGTACCGCGCTACGGCTACCGGCTGGGCGTGCCGCATGTCATTGATTATATCGAGCGGATAAACAGCGATTCCCTACTGTATGGTGGCAGCGATGCAGGCAACGGTGGACGGGTGCACGCCGACTCGCTACCTTGGATGGGGCAGCACGCGTCAGTGGAACTGGTCTTGCCGCCATTGGCGATACTGGTGCTGTTGCCGGCAATGTAAAGTTTCCGGTTGTTGCATTCACCCCACGGCAGCAAGTGATGATGTCGAAATATGGGGCTTGTTGGCAGGGCAGGCGGACCTTATCGACTGTGCTTATTTTGTGCGATACGTAAAGCACCATTTAGCCCGAGCGCGGGGTTGGTGGCAACATGGATCGGCATCTTGGCCGCAATGGCTGCATGCTCGGCCTTGGCATTGAAAGCCGTCAGGAAGGGGCTGTGCGGCAGCCGTGGCAGCAGCTTGGCGGCAATGCCTCCGGCGAGAAATACGCCGCCGCGTGCCAGGCAAGCCAATGCCATATCGCCGGCAAAGGCACCGTAGGCGGCAAGAAACAGTTCCAGCGAGCGGTATGCCTTGTCATGGGCAGTTGCCAGGGCACGCAGTGAAATTTCTTCCGCTGGCAGTGTTTCTTCGTTCATGCATTCGTGGATGGCGGTAATGCCTGGTCCCGAGACGACGTGTTCCCAGATCACCCTGCCATGGCGCGCGTGCAGGAATTGCCATAGCCTGAGTTGTTCTTCGTCGGCAGGAGCAAAAGCAGCATGGCCGCCTTCGCTGGGTATGATGTGCCAGCCCTGGTTTTGTGACGAAACGCGCGGCAAGACGAGCGCCATGCCAAGGCCAGTACCTGCGCCAACAACCAGACGCGGTGCATCGGGCAGAGGCAATCCTGCTTGCAGTGTCACTCGTTGATCGGCGCTCGATGTGACCGCACCGAGTGCGGCGGCAGCAAAATCATTGGCTAGTTGCAACGGTGGCAGGCCAAAGCGGCGGGATAGTTCAGCGCAGTCGATGATCCAGGGCAGATTGGTCAGTCGGGCTGAGCGGCCGTCATCGGCAATGGGGCCGGCGACAGCCAGACAACCGCCATGCACCTGGGCTGGACTGATTTGCATCGCAGTCAAAAAGGCGGCGAGCAGGTCAATGAAACTTGAAAAGTCGGCACTGGCGTAACGGCGTTCGGCAATCAGCACGCCATTTTCCGCCAGGCCCAGCAGTACTTTGGTGCCGCCGATGTCGCCGCCGAGGATCATGCGGGAGTGGCTGCCATCATTATCCAGCTACACGGCCACCGGCGCGGCGATGTGCGGATGCGGGTCATATGCATCCAGGGTGAAATCTTCAAAGCGGAACGCGAAAATATCTTTCACGTCAGGGTTGATGCGCATGCGGGGTAGCGGGCGTGCCTCGCGAGTCAGTTGCAGTCTGGTTTGCTCGAGGTGATTGCTATACAGATGGCAGTCACCACCGGTCCATACAAAGTCGCCCGGCTGCAGTCCGCATACTTGCGCCACCATCAGCGTGAACAGGGCATACGAGGCGATGTTGAACGGCACGCCAAGAAAGATGTCGGCGCTGCGCTGGTAGAGCTGGCAGGAGAGCTTGTTGTCGGCCACATAAAACTGGAATAGCGCATGGCAGGGTGGCAGCTTCATCTGCGGGATGTCTGCCGGGTTCCAGGCTGAAACAATATGGCGGCGCGAATCCGGATTGTTTTTCAGGCTGTCGATTAATTGGGCAATCTGGTCAATTTCGCCATCAGGGTTTTTTGCCGAATGGTTTGGCCAGTGACGCCACTGATGACCATATACCGGACCCAGATTCCCATTTTCATCGGCCCAGTCATCCCAGATCGAGACGCCATTTTCCTTGAGGTAGCGGATGTTCGTCTCGCCCTGCAAAAACCACAGTAGTTCGTGAATGATCGAGCGCAGGTGCAGTTTTTTAGTAGTGAGAAGGGGAAACCCCGCCGCCAGATCAAAGCGCATCTGATAGCCGAAGACCGAGCGGGTGCCGGTGCCGGTGCGGTCGGATTTCTCCGTGCCGTGGTCCAGCACGTGGCGCATCAGGTCGAGGTAAGGGCGCATATAGCGAGTTTTGGAATGAAAGGATGGTGAATTTTAAAGCACGTTGGATCGTCACGCGGCAAGACAAGATTAAAAAAGCGTATCGTTATCGTTTTTTCAGGAGGTCGCCATGCTTTTTCGTGATCGTAGCCATGCCGCGCACAAACTAGTCGCAGCACTTGCTGCTTACCAGGGCAAAAACCCGCTGGTGCTGGCCATTCCGCGGGGTGCAGTACCCATGGGACGAATCATCGCGGATGCACTAGAAGGGCAGTTGGATGTGGTTTTGGTGCGCAAGTTGGCGATGCCCGCCAATCCGGAATTCGCCATTGGCTCGGTGGATGAATCGGGCTGGATGTATGTGGCCGAATATGCCGCAGCAGCGGGTGTGACTAAGGAATATCTGGAACAGGAAAAGCAGCGCCAGCTATCAACCATTCGCCGTCGGCGGGCCGAATATACCCCCTTGCACCCGCCCATTGATCCGGCCGGGCGTACCGTCATTGTGGTTGATGATGGTCTGGCCACCGGGGCCACAATGATTTCAGCCCTGCACAGCCTGCGCGAACGCAAACCGGCCAGACTGGTGTGCGCTGTGCCGGTTGCGCCACTCGATACGGTGGAACGGGTAGCGCAATATGCCGACGAGATGGTGTGTTTGCAAACCCCCTTCAATTTCCAGGCGGTGGGGCAGTTTTACCGTGATTTTCCGCAGGTGGAAGACGAGGAGGTCATTGAGGTTTTGCGTGATGCTTGATGCGGCGAGGCAATGACACTGTCGTCGGCTGTTGCCTATTTTTTTATTTGAAATAGCGCCCGAACCACGTCGCTGCCAGGTGCGCTACGCTTTCCAGGGTGCCGGGCTCCTCAAACAGGTGAGTGGCGCCGGGGATGATGACTAATTCATTGTGGCAGCGCATGGATGCGGCGGCGCGGTGGTTGAGGTCAATCACTTCGTCGTCATTTCCGCCGACCAGCAACAGGGTGGGGGAAACTACCTTGCCCAGGATGTCAGCCCCGGCCAGGTCTGGGCGCCCACCACGCGACACCACGGCGGCGATTTTTCCATCAAGCTTGGCGGCGGCCTGCAGTGCAGCAGCAGCACCAGTGCTGGCTCCGAAATAGCCGAGCGGCAAGGGTTGGCAGTCGATGCGCTTGTTCACCCAGGCAGTGGCGGCGAGCAGGCGCCGAGTCAGCAGGGAGATGTCAAAGCGGGTTTCATGATCATTGTCTTCCTCCGGCGTGAGCAAGTCCATCAGCAGTGTGCCGATTCCGGCTTCACGCAATATGCGGGCCACATAATTGTTGCGTGGGCTGTGGCGGCTACTGCCGCTGCCATGAGCGAACAGGACAATACCTGCAAGGTTCTCCGGCAGTTCCAGCAGGCCCTCAATGAATACGTCGCCATGCGGAATATGTGCGAGTTGCCCGGGTTGCATTAGTTTGGGTGTGGTCATGATGACATTCTCATAGGTTGTGCGTAGCGCCGATGGCGATAGGTATGCGCCGCCGGCCAAAATTTCCGCTGAATGCTTCAAACCGTCCGCTTAGCGGTGCTTTGCAATTTGGGCAGTGGCCTTCCGGGGTGAGATGGTATTGAACGATCTGGTGCCAGTCGCGCACAATAAGCGGCGTGTGGCAGGCAGGGCAGGAGGTGGTGCCGCCTGCCAAGTCATAGACGTTGCCGGTATAAACATGTTCAAGTCCGGTACGTAGGGCAATTTCGCGGGCACGGGTCAGCGTCGCGGGCGGTGTAGCCGGTATGTCCGGCATCTTGTAATCAGGATGGAAGGCCGTGAAGTGCAGCGGTACGCCGGGCCCCAGTTCGCGCATGATCCACTGGCTCATTGCGGTGAGTTCCTCGTCCGAGTCGTTTTTACCGGGGATGAGCAGGGTGGTGATCTCGAACCATACATCGGTATGGTGCTTGAGATAGACCAGCGTATCCAGTACGGGTTGCAGTTGCGAGCCGGTAAGCTTGAAGTAAAAGTCTTCGGTAAACGCCTTCAGATCCACATTGGCGGCATCCATTTTGGCAAAGAAGTCGCGTCGTGGCTGATCATGTATATAGCCGGCTGTCACTGCGACGGTTTTGATGCCTCGTGCATGGCATGCGTCTGCAACATCCATCGCATATTCGGCAAAGATCACTGGATCGTTGTAAGTGAAGGCGACGCTTTTACAGCCATATTGCTCGGCTGCATCGGCAATCGCGGTGGGCGAGGCTTGATCCATCAGCCTGTCCCTGTCCCTGGATTTGCTGATGTCCCAGTTCTGGCAAAATTTGCATGCCAGATTGCAGCCCGCCGTGCCGAAAGACAATACGCTGCTGCCAGGATAAAAGTGGTTAAGCGGCTTTTTTTCGATGGGGTCAATGCAAAAGCCGGAGGAGCGGCCATAGGTGGTCAGAATCATCTGATCGCCTATGCGCTGGCGCACAAAGCAGGCACCCCTTTGACCGTCGTTCAACTTGCAGTCGCGCGGGCAAAGGTCACACTGAATGCGGCCATCCTCGTTGTAATGCCAATAACGGGCCGGGTAATCCGACTCGTTTGTCATGGTTGGCGTGTTTGTCACTGGTTCATGTTTCATTGCGCAGCTCCTTCCATTTGCTCACGCCATAAATTGACAGGCGAATCCCTTCGGCCCAAAAATCGGTCGGTAGCCCGGCCTTGTTTTTCAAATGCGCCAGAAATAATTCGGGTTCCGGCAATTGTTCCCATACCTGAGGCAGGAATGTGCTGCGATAGTGACGGTATTCCAGCACAACACCGTCTATGCCGGGGCGTAAAACGTCTAGCGCTTCACGCTCGCTATTAACCACAATGGGCTGAATGGCCGAGAGCAGCGAAACTTCAACTTGGGTGACCGCTAATTCAGCCACCTGCACAGGGGCGAAGCGCGGATCACGGAAAGCGGCGGCCAAGGCATTGGCTTTGATATCAGCCAGCAACGTGCGGTGTGCCTCCAGCGTTCCAATGCAGCCGCGCAGTGCTCCCTTCTGGTTCAGGGTGACGAAGCTTGCTCCCAGCTGATTCAGGCGTGGGGAGGATTCATCCACTTGCCCCGCCTGCCCGAGTGCGTTGGCAATAGCCATACGCGCAATTGGCAAGAGTACGTTGCCAATTGCGTTCGCGGCTTCGCTGTCCGGACTGGTTTTGAGCGTAGCGGTTTTTTCTGCGCTATCAGTGAGCACGGGGTTTATCCTCATACAGGGCAAATGCGGCGTAACCTACTACGCAACTCTTGTCGCCAGCCGTATCTCCAGAATTACGCAGGTCAAGCAGCGCTGGCCGCAGGCCGTGATGCCGGGCGGCCAACAGGAGACCATTCATTGGTGTGGCGCCGCAGGCCTGTTCGTGAGAGATGTCAATGCGCAAATCAAGCACATCTTGCGCCGTCGTCGCGTCCATCCGTTGGGCAACAGGGTAGGCCAGGTAGTGCGACAGGTCAGAACTCACCACAATCAACGTCTCGTCACCACCCCACAGCCGATCCAGCACCTCCGCCACGTCGGCGGCGCTGGCATCGCCTACGACCAGCGGCACCAGCTTGAAGTCCTCCAGCACGCTTTGTAAAAATGGCAGATGAACTTCCAGAGAGTGTTCCCGCGCGTGGCAACGATCATCTACTACCACTTGTCGCAAATCGGCCAGGCTTGCCAGTGCCGCTTGATCCAGTGGCACTGTGCCCAGCGGGCTGGCGAATGCCGCCACGCTGGGGGCAGCTAAGCCACGTACTGGCACGTGATGGACCGGCCCCAGCAGGACGACACGACGTATCCTGTCGCGTAGCGGACGTAATAGCGCATAGGCATTGGCGGCAATGGCGCCAGAGTAGATATAGCCGGCGTGGGGCACAATGATGGCTTTGGGCGGGCGCGTTTGCCTGCGGAGTTTGGTCTGTTCAAGAAAATGCTGTACCTGGTCGAGCAGAGGGGCGGCTTGAGCCGAGTAAAACATGCCGGCAACGGCGGTTGGACGAATGCTTGCGGACATACGAGCCTCTCAATCAACTTCAGGGTTCGTATATTGTGGCGATTACCATAAAATCAATAGGTTTATGCACGAACTGGCGCCATTTTTTCTCGATTCCTGATGCGCGGACCGGGTTCTTCAACGCTGAAGGTCAGCGATACTTATAAAATTGATCGTTGCCTCGACGCGCGCCCGTTTGCAAAAAAACACGAGTAACCATGGAAGTCAGGGAGCGCAGGTGAGGGAGAGCACGGTTTGTCCGCAGGATGGCTATTGAATTTGCTTGCCGATGGGTGACGGGAACATATAATTCATGTTCCAGCTTAAGCGCAACCCTCTCCCGAGATGTATTAAAGACATGACATTTCCTCATATCGACGCACACCCTATACGTAATTTTTCTGCATCCGAGGCTGCTGGTCATGTCCTCATCGTAATTTCCGAAAATGCCGATTTGCCGAGCGGGCTGCCGGCACGTGCGCAATGGCTGGCAGTGTTGAAACGCAAGGACATGAAGCCAGCAGAACTCGCCAAGACTCCGTTGGCCATTGATTTGCCTGATGGCCGGCGGTTGGCGTTGCTAATGAGCGACGCAACACTCTCCCGCTTCGAGCAACTTACCCGATTGCGCCAGGCGATGATGCTGTTGCTGGAGGAATCACCCAAAACACTGACTCTGTGGGCAACGGATGCGGATGTTTCGCGGGATCTTTTGTTTACGGCATTGGTGAATGGCTTCCCGCTGCCTGTCCGCAAGAAAAAACCTGCTGTAGCGCTGGCAAAGATCGAATTATTCAGTCCACTTAAAACGGCCGATCTTAATCCGGTCATTGCTTTGGCCAAGGCAAATAATCTCGCCCGTGAATTGACGGCCTTGGCGCCAAATGAGCTGACGCCTGCAACCTATTGCCAACGTATTCGACACCTGGCGAAAGAGTATGGCCTGGGCATTGAAGAATATGATTTAAAGCAATTGAAAAAAATGGGTGCAGGTGCTTTTTGTGCCGTAGCCCAAGGCTCACATGAGGATGATGCGGCGATTGTGCATCTAAGTTATCGGCCGGCGGTTCCCGCGCATAAAACTCGCAAGAAATTAAAAAATGTGGCACTCGTGGGCAAGGGCATCTGCTTTGATACAGGTGGCCACAATCTCAAACCTGCGCGGTATATGGCCGGTATGCACAAAGATATGAATGGATCAGCCGTTGCCCTGGCGCTGACCTTGGCGGCGGCTGAAATGCAGTTGCCAGTGACTATTGACTGCTGGCTGGCAATTGCCCATAACCATATTTCATCCACGGCGTATAAACAAAATGACATTATCACTGCACTGGATGGCACCACAATCGAGATCATGCATACTGATGCCGAGGGACGCATGGTGTTGGCCGATACGCTGACGCTGGCGACACGCAGCAAACCTGATTTGGTGATTGATTTTGCAACGCTTACCGGATCGATGCATGTTGCCGTGGGGACGAGGTATTCCGGCATTTTTGCCAGTACACTGCCCTTGGCTGATTTGGCTGTAGGGGCAGGCACGGCGAGCGGAGAACGGGTTTGCGTATTTCCTCTAGCGGATGATTACGCGACAGCGCTTGAATCCAAAGTGGCCGATATTAAACAGTGCACGCTGGATGGCGAGGCGGATCATATACTGGCGGCATTGTTTTTGCAGCGCTTCACCAACAAGCGCGCCTGGTTGCATGTTGATCTTTCTGCCTCCAGTTGCACCGGCGGCCTGGGCGCCGTGGCCACTGATCTCACGGGTTTTGGCGTGGCCTGGGGTGCCATGCTGTTGGCTCAATGGCTTGAGCAATAGTGAATTCAGAGTAAAGTCCTTAGTGCATGGCATGCAATGTTAGAATTGCCAAAAGAAATTTTTTGACATCATCGGGGTAAGCAAATTTTCGAGTGTGGCGAGTATAACGAGTGGTGATTCATTTGATGCATTCACCGTGGAACAGGTAGATGAGAATAATTAATAACTTCTGGAATTTTGTCTTTATTGTTGCAGAGGTGTTGCTGATCGCCTTCGTCGCTTATCGCGAGTCGGCTACCTATTACTCGTTCGATGTTTTCTATTGCGTACCTATTCTTCATGCAGCACGTTTGAGCTCGATTCGTGCCTTGCGACGCTCGGATACACAGATACCGACCATTGTCGGTATTTTTGTGGGCATTGTCTGGACGACAGGCGAGTTTCTTGCCGTCTATCCGGATTACCCATGGAATGCCTGGCTACTGAACGCCTTTGCGCGCAGTGTCACTTTTACTGTGATTGGTCGCGTGATTGCCAAAGTGTGGCGCGAAAGAGAGTTTTCACGCAGGGATATGTTGACGAGCTTGGCTAATCGCCTTGAATTCACTGAAAAATTTTCCATTGAACAAGCGCGAAGCGAGCGTTCAGGCAAGTCTTATTCTTTGTTGTTCATTGATATCGATCAATTCAAGTCCCTGAATGACGAGCAAGGCCATCACATGGGGGATGAGGCGCTCAAAGCGCTATCGGTAATTCTCACGAATAACTCCAGAACGGGTGACGTGGTTTCCCGGTTTGGTGGGGATGAGTTTGCTTTATTATTTCCCGAAACAGATGCTACTTCTTGCTCAATGTTGGCCAATCGCATCATTGAAGTGGCAAAGACCGAGTTTAAAAATAAAAGCTGGCCGATTGCCCTGTCAGTTGGTTGCGTCACTGGGTCGGGCTCGAGCCAGAGTATTGAAGAGTTATTGCAGATTGCCGATGGGAAAATGTATTCAATGAAAAAAGAAGCGCGTACCCAGTTGCGTAGCGATGGTGATCTGGAAATGAAGGAAACTCTCGTACGTGATCACCGTCGGCCTTAAGTGAGCAAGTGCTGATTAAAGCATCGAGCCACGAAACAAGGCGCTATCCATGAATGAATCTTCCCAAATGGTTGAGATAGAAGTTGGCAACACAGCTGGCAAATCGCCTGATGCGGCTGTCATCTGGATGCATGGTCTGGGGGCGGATGGGCATGATTTTGAACCCATTGTGCCAGCGCTCAATTTGCCATCTCGACTTGCTGTTCGTTTCGTGTTTCCGCATGCGCCGGTACGTCCCGTGACAATCAACAATGGTATGTCCATGCGTGCGTGGTATGACATTTTTTCGCTGGGTGGCGGCGGCGAGGATGAGGCGGGTTTGCGTGCGGCACAACAGCACATCGAAGCACTGATTGCGAAGGAGCGTGCGCGCAGCATTGCCGCTGATCGCATTGTTCTCGCAGGCTTTTCGCAAGGAGGTGCCGTTGCCCTGATGACGGCGTTACGGCATGCCGAACGGCTCGCTGGCGTGATGGCTTTGTCAACCTATCTGCCACTGGCCGGGAAACTTGCTGCTGAGCGCCAATTGGTGAATGCCGATTTACCCGTATTCATGGCGCATGGAAAAGCGGACGAGATCATCAGCATTGACCGGGCTGCAAGCTCACGCGATGCGCTGCTGGCGCTAGGCTACCCGGTGGAGTGGGCAAGCTATGCCATGGGACACGCCGTTTGCCCGCAAGAGGTGGCGGACATTGGCGCCTGGCTAGACAGGGTACTCTGACTTACTGCTTTTATTGCTGCGTTGTTGTCTTTGGCTTGATTGCCGATTTCGGTCGAAAGCTCTTGACCACAGCCTCATTGGTTTCGATGTACGGCCCGCCGATTAGGTCAATACAGTAAGGCACTGCGGCAAAGATGCCTGGAACCCGCTGATTGCCTTCTGCATCTTTTACCCCTTCCAGTGTTTCTTTGATTGACTTTGGCTGGCCAGGTAAATTGAGAATAAGCGATTGGCCGCGTATGACACCGACTTGGCGTGAGAGCAGGGCGGTGGGAACAAATTGCAGCGATATTTGGCGCATTTGTTCACCAAAACCCGGCATGATTTTGTGCGCCACGGCCAGCGTTGCTTCGGGGGTGACATCGCGCATTGCGGGACCCGTGCCGCCGGTAGTTAGCACCAGATGACAGCCTGCGGTGTCGCATAATTCAATCAGCGTTTGCTCAATCAAGGCTTGTTCATCGGCAATCAACCGCGTCACCATTCGCCAGGGAGAAACGAGCGCGCCGGCAAACCAGGCTTCTAAGGCGGGTAAGCCTTGGTCCACATACACGCCGTTCGTGGCGCGATCAGAAATGGAAACAAGGCCAATGCAAAGTTCGTTATTCATGGTGTTGGCAGGGGTTGGTGCGAGGTGATAGTAAAAAAGTGTTGATTCGCGTGTCATCCAGAGACTGATTTTAAACGGCCAGGTTTTTTTACCCGAACAGGATGATCTCATTTTAATGTGATCGCAGACGCGGTATGATCAAGGCCGGTTGGATTGAGCGTGGACGCGCAAGGTATTTACTACATACAGCGTTGGCGAAAGGTAATAACGATGGTAGACGACATGGAGCTGCAAGAAGAACCCGCGAACATTATGGACGAGGCAATTAAGGATCGCACCGTTACGCGGATTGCGATGATCAGCATTGTTGCGGTGGGCCTGCTTGGTCTCTGGGTTATTGGGGGTGCGCTGCGCTCCAGCGGCTTACCGTGGGTTTCGCAGGGCGCTTCACTGCAGCTACCACCGACATCTCCGTCGTTGCCAACCTTGCCCCCGCTACCTTTACCTGCCACGCCAGCTGGTCAGTCGCCACCCCCGATCGCTCCGCCTGTAACAGGTGCCGGAGATGTTACCCAGCAGCAAGCCGGTATTGTTCATATTACCGGAGCACAGCCTGCTGTGGCTGCCCACGCAATGCCGCCCGCAATGACAATGGCTGACTCCACAGAAGTATTTGTTTCTCAGCCACTCATCCCGACGAAAAAATCCTCAGGAGCGCAACATTTTGGCGTGCAGTTAGGCGTGTTCAATACCGTGGCGAATGCAGAAAAGCTGCGTCAAAAAATGCAGGCGCAAGGAGTACCTGTTGTGGTTGAAGCCCGGGTGCATGTGGGCCCTTTTGCCACGCGGGCAGAGGCGGAGGAGGCACGTGCCAAGCTCAAGGCGCTGGGCATTGAAGAGAGTGTGTTGGTGATGCTGAAGTAATTATTTTGTCATTATTTATTAACCTATCCGAGAATGAATTGATGAGCCGAAAAATCATTGCAACATCTGCGGCGCCTGCCGCGATTGGCCCCTATTCACAAGCCGTGCAAGCGGGTAATACGGTGTATTTGTCGGGCCAGATTGGTTTGGATCCGGCCACCATGCAAATGGCCGAAGGCATTGATGCACAGATTGTGCGCGTTTTTGAAAACCTGAAAGCGGTGAGCGAAGCCGCTGGTGCAACGCTGAATGACGCCGTGCGTGTAACGATTTATCTCACCGATCTGGCGCACTTTGTCAAAGTGAATGACGCCATGGTGCGGTATTTCACAGCGCCCTATCCAGCGCGCGCAGCCGTGGGTGTAAAAGCCTTGCCGCGTGATGCATTGGTCGAGGCCGATGCGGTTCTGGTGATTGGCTGAACGTCGCGAAAAAAAATTAGCGGGGTCGGCTGGCAACACGCTGGCAGGCCGCTTGGCGCGGCTGGGTTTGCGCCGTGACATCGACTTTGTGCTGCACTTGCCGCTGCGCTATGAGGACGAAACGCGCATCACCGCAGTGAGCGATGCTCCCCCCGGGGTAGCCGCGCAGTTTGAGGTTGAGGTGGTCAGCTGTGACCTTGTGTTTCGCCCGCGCCGCCAATTGGTGGTGCGCGTTCAAGATGACAGCGGCACACTCACCCTGCGTTTTTTGAACTTTTATCCGAGCCAGCAAAAAGTGCTGCAACCTGGCGTGCGCCTGCGGGTATTTGGCGAATTGCGCGATGGTTTTTTGGGCGATGAAATCATCCACCCCCGGTTCCATGTTGTGGCAAGTTCAGACGCAGGCCCTGCAGCACTGCCCACGAGTCTAACGCCGGTTTATCCTACCACCGCCGGATTGGGGCAGGCTACCTTGCGTCGATTGATCGACCGCGCTCTGACACGGGGCGATCTCACCGACACCTTGCCCGCTGATGCACTGGCCAAGCTCGGACTGCCGGCTTTTTCCGATGCGGTGCATCTGTTGCACGCGCCGCCTCCGGGGTGTCTACTTGAGCAACTTGAATCGCGCCATCACCCAGCCTGGCGACGCGTGCAGTTTGATGAGCTTTTGGCTCAGCAACTATCCTTGCGCCGAGCCTATACGGCGCGCCGTGCCCGCGGCGCGCCACAGCTTGTGACCAACGGCACGCTCACGCAGCAGTTACTCGCCGTGTTGCCGTTCCAGTTAACCGGCGCGCAGCAACGCGCATGGCATGAGATCGCTGGCGACCTGGCTCAGCCACACCCGATGCAACGCTTGCTGCAAGGCGATGTGGGTAGCGGTAAAACCGTCGTCGCCGCATTGGCCATGCTGCATGCTGTCGAGGCAGGCTATCAGGCAGCGCTTATGGCACCGACGGAAATTCTTGCTGAACAGCATTACCGTAAACTTTCTGTCTGGTTGGCCCCCTTGGGAATTGAGGTGGCCTGGCTCACGGGTAGCCTGAAAAAGCGGGACAAGGCCGTCGTGCTTGAAAAAGTCGGCGCCGGTGAGACGGCGCTGATGATAGGCACCCATGCGCTTATTGAAGAGGGCGTGATGTTCCATCGTCTGGGGCTGGCGATTGTGGATGAACAACATCGCTTCGGCGTCCGCCAGCGTTTGGCGTTGAAAGAAAAAGGCCGCTTTGCACATCAGCTCACCATGTCGGCGACACCCATTCCGCGCACGCTGGCGATGAGCTACTACGCAGATCTCGATGTCTCCGTCCTTGACGAGCTGCCGCCGGGCAGAACGCCGGTGAGCACCCGGCTGGTATCTGCCACACGACGTGCCGAGATTATCGCTCGCGTGCGTGCGGCCTGCCGTGCCGGCGGGCAGGCCTATTGGGTGTGCCCGCTGATTACCGATAGCGAAACCCTGCAGCTGCAAACCGCTGAAGACACTTTCGCGCAGCTTTTGGCCGATCTACCCGAGCTACGCGTCGGACTGGTGCATGGCCGGCTGAAAGGCGAAGAAAAAGCCGCTGTCATGGCGGCCTTCGCCGCGAATCAGATTCATGTGCTGGTCGCAACGACCGTGATTGAAGTCGGCGTCGATGT
>SCUZ01000054.1 GCA_004322535.1 Rugosibacter sp. | reverse complement strand
CAATTCATGTCCTGTTTGTGACTTTCCCTTTTCCATGATGCCATCAAGCGCTCCACGGTATAGATGCAGGTCCGATCCACAGATCGAAGTTGCGGTCACCTTGACTAGCACTTCATGGTCGGCACGCAACATCGAGTCTGGAATCGTCGTGCATCGAATATCTTGCGGGCCGAAATAGACTGCTGCTTTCATGAGGTCCCTCTTGTTTTATCAGGTTTATTAAATTGACGGGTGATGATTTGGTTTAGCCTTAACGGATTGATTGACTGATTAAAGTGCCAGAGAAAGCCGAAAATCCCGTGTTGCCTGTTTGGCGTCGTGTGCGGCATCGGGAACTTCAGGTGTGGCAGCACAAAAAGCGTCTATGGCTTTGTCAGCCAAGGGTTCCCATTTGGCAATCCACTGTTTGATAGCTGCAGCATTACCCTCCTTTTCCAAAATCATTTTGACCAGCGCTGTCGCCCAACGACGATGGCGCACTGCATCCATCAATTGATTATCCGTCAGCATGCCCAGTAAAGTATCGCCATTGTGGCGAGCAGCTTCACCCAGTTTGCGCAACACTGCTTCCTCAATCGCTGGTTTGGCAACCAGATTCAAGGCGACAAAAGCTTCACCCCAATCCCAGGCAATTAATAATTTTTCCATTAGTTCGCGAAAGCCTTGCCATGCTGGATCAGTTTCCCAATAGGTGCATTCATCCACGCCAAAGCCTTTGTCGGCAAATGTGAGCGAAAGCTCTTTGGTGCGATAGGCCGTATGACTTAACCAGCGCAAGGAATCAGCCGTTTGAAAAGCTGCGCAGTTGGTAATGGTGCTGGCAGGCGACATTTGCTGTATGTATGCCGATGCCATTTGCACTGTGTGAAATAAGTATCGTGTAGGGGTATAGAGACGTGCCAATGTGCCCGCCCATTTGGAATCAAGCGCTTTGTCGTGCTCGCGTTCGTTGAACTGGTTGAATAGGCCATGAATATAAGTTTCCTGGCCATCTTGCAGCATGTTGTAGGTGCGATAGACAAGTTCATCGGGATCGCGAAACGCATTCCAGTCGTCGTGCTGCAAGGGGCTTGCGTCGCGATATTGCTTGTACCAGCGATTCATCGCGACTTCCGGATCCATGTCGTAGGGCGCGCATCCTTTCCGCGTGTTATACAGAATGTTGACGGAAACAATTTCATATTCGCTCGGCTTGCGACGCCTTTTAGCCAAATGACTCCAGGTTTTCAGGGGTTTTAAAACCTCGATTTCGCTCATGGGGAAGCTCCTTGAATTTAATTATTCAGTTTACAAATGCTTGGCGTGGTAAAAGCGGATGTATTCAACTTGGGTATCGATACGTCCTGCAAAAGAGGCAAGCTCGATTTCAATTTCACTCATGCTGAATGGCCGCCCCAGCATTTCTTCAATGGTTTGTCGTTTAAGAATCATTTCATCGCTGGTCTGGATGCGCAAGTAGGCAACTTTGTCTTCAACTTTGATGATCTTGTCAGGATTATCAATTTCTGCCGCTTCCACAACAGCTTGCGCTAACTCACCCTGGCGCATCACGGGGCCGACATTGTTATTTTGGGATAACTCTGCTGCAGTGCTCATTTTTTTCCTTTCTAAGATGGGGATCAACCCACCGCGGTTGCAAATCCATTGGATCGTAGCGACTCAAACAGGCGTAAACAAGGGCACCACGCCTTCAGTATCAACAAAGATCTCTTCGTTCTCGATGCGCACAGGATATTTCGCCAGTTGGCAATCATCCGGATTGATGCCTGTTCCAGTTTTGGCATCAAATACCCACTGGTGTGCACGGCAAATGAGCGATTTACCATCGAATTGACCTTCCACCAGCAAAATATCCTGATGCGGGCACATCCCTTGGTACGCGCGAATATCTCCTCCCTCGAGACTTAACAGTAAAACCTCCTGACCATTGACTGAGTAGGATTCCATCTCGCCTTCCCACAGGTCATCCAGCGTGCAGACTTTTTTAAAGGCCATGGTGTTTATTCCCAGATGACTTCGATGCATTCCATGGGTTTCAAGCCGGATTCGCTCACTTTGAGGGTACGTGGCAAGGGTTCCTTGGCACCTTGCTGACGTACCCGCATGGTGTGGCCAGGACGTGCTGGGACACGACGACCAACGGAATGATGAGCTGCCGCCGCTGCGACTTCGTCCATGGTGTTTTCAGTATCCACAGGCAGAAGCTGCAATACAAAATCCCCCTGAAAATTGGACGTTAAGGGAAACAATGCCATTTTTAAATCCTCGAAATATAGTTAAAAATAAAGTTAATCAGGCAGTGATGGTGGGTGAAGGCGATGACAACTGGTCAAGCTTGCATCCACGGGTTAGTCACCAGGTGGCAAGGATGTGTCTCAGGCAGCTGCTTTTTGGCGAGCAGCACGAACTTTTTCAACCCAGGCGTAGTTGTGTGCATCGTCGCCGATTTCTCCAGGTGCCAATCCCATGTACTGCAGGCCACCGGCTAGATTCATTGGCTGAACCATGCCAGCCAGGAAACGATCAATTAACGACAAATGACCTTTGTAACGTTCTGGTTCCTGCTCAAAGCACCACTGACAGCCTTCAGAGCAGAAATGGTACGTCCGACCTTTGTAATCAAGCGGGAAATCACGGACTTTCCAGGTCGGGCCAGGGGTAGCATTGATCGGTAGCTGACACATATTGCATACCACCGGTAGCGTCTCGGGGTAGGACAATTCGCGTTTTCCAGCGAGCAAATTGTCCGTGATGACGTCCCAGTTGGTTCCCCAAGTAGCATTCCAGCCGGGATATTTTTCTTCCAGCCATGCGCGTTCTTCGGGTGAAACTCCCGCAGCAGGGTTCCACCACACGGTTGGCCGCCAGTACCATACGCCCAAGTGCATGCCATGGTGCTGGTAGTTGAGCTCTTCTAGAAATTGATCCCAGAACCAGGGTTTATCCAAGCCAAGATCAATCAATGAGCGCTCGAACTGCGTCACAATCCATTCCTCCATGAACTCTTTGAAGGATTGTTTTCGATGTTCTAGCGGAGTGTAGTAATCCATCATTGGGCCGGTAAGCACAGAGAAAATTTTCCAGGCTCGCCAGATACCAATATCAACCATTTTTTGTGCTTCGGCTTTCTTCCCGTTTTTAATCAGGATGGCAACCAGTGGAGCGCCAATTTGGGCGTGTCGTGATTCATCCGTTTGCACGCTGGAGATCAAGTTGGAAAACGTCCAGTCTCCTGCCTCGGCAGCATCAGCTGCCAGGCCTAGAAACTGCATGTTGGTAAACCCGGTTTCAAAGGCAAAGGTCAACATGAGTGCCGTATCAACGGCACCGCGAGTCGTCATCATGTCATCAAACATGTGGCGCGAGGCAAGAATGGCCCACTCGTTGGTATCGTAGGCTTTATGTGCCCAGTCAAACTGGCGATCTTTGGGGCAATATTCGTGAGGAAAGTAAAGCTGAATTTGGCCATGACGGATTTCATCCAGCATACCCATGGTGGCCATGTTGCGCATGCCAGGTGCTTTGCCAAAGCGCGCCATGCGGGCTTCAGCCGTCGAGGCTGAGTATTCAGCCCGTGCAATTGCGCCAAAGTGTGCTTTCAGGACACTAAGCCAACCGGGATCAGCATTTTCAAACATTTTGCTGCGTTCAAGTGCTGCCTTGACAGAATAGGCACCTGCGTCTTTTTCGCGCTGAATTTTTACATACTCAGGGTAGGTTTGTTTGTAGGGCTCATCGTAAGATTCCCATGCGGGCATGGGAATCCCCATGCTGCCCGACATTTCAGGAGGAAACAACTCATCTTCCTGCACATAGGTGGGTGTCCAGTTAGTGGTACGGGCCAGGTCATACCAGTCCAATCTGCCTAAATTTGCCATGGTTATTCTCCTCCAAGGGGTAAATAATGCGAGTGTAGAGATGTTGATATCAAAAAATTAAATTTTTCTAAACAAGGGTGAGCGAACCTGCTGCGCATCGGCAGCGGAAATAAACTTCTCAAAATAAATATCATCTTCAAACAAGCGGCCTTGCATCAAGGCGTTAATACAGGCATCGATCATTAATGGCGGGCCGCACAAATAGGCTTGGTTCCCTACAAATCCATCCGGGTAGGTTGCGGTGGCCGCATCATGAACATATCCCCGGTGTCCGTTCCAGTCAGAGTTAGCGGGCTCATCCGACAATGTAGGGACATAACGGAAATTTTGGTGCTTTGCTGCGAGTGCAACAAACTCATCATGGTAATACAACTCTGCGCGGTTACGTTGGCCGTAAATGAGTATGACGGGAAGGCTCCAGTCTGTATTGAGTAAATCCAGAATCATCGAGCGCGGGCTGGATAATCCTGAGCCACCTGCCATGAAGACGAGTGGTTTATGCGCAGATTGATGCACGAAAAATCGTCCATAAGGCCCTTTCACCGTAACACCATCGCCGACTTTTAGTTGATTGTGAATGTAGGTCGTGCCTTCACCTCCTGCGACAATGCGAACATTGATTTCAATTTCTCTGGCAGTGGAAGAGGGCGGATTTGCCAGAGAGAAGGCACGCTCGATGCCTTTGCCGGGCACGACAAATTGAATGTATTGCCCTGCCTGAAAGTGAATCAATTCGTCCAACTCGATGAACACCCCTTTGATGGTGGGCGTTAAATCAACAATTCGACTCACTGTACCCGGAAAATCTCGCACAGGAATTTGTTCTGCATCGGCATCTTCTTCTATCTCGGCTTCGATGGTGACATCGCTATTGAGGGTGGCACAACAAGCCAGTGTCATGCCCTCATCGCGTTCAAAATCCATGAGCGCAAAAGAAGAGGCTTGACCATGCTCGATTTCGCCATCCAAAACCTGTACTTTGCAGGTGCCACACAAGCCGTGTCCACAGGCGTTGGGAATGTAAATGCCTGCCCGTAAAGCAGCATCGAGAATGGTTTGACCCTCTTCGATTTCGAGCTTTGCGCCCATGGGTTCAATGGTGAGTTCGTAAGCCATGTGATGCTTTTTTCCTCTTTCGTTTCAGGGCAGGGTGGTATTTCTTATAACTGTCGTACCCTGTACAGTGTTACCTGCAAGTTTAAAAATTATATTTACAGGCCGGTGTTATTCAAGCCTTTAAGTTCTGGCGTAATAAACACAAGGTAGTCTTTGTGGCCTACCTTGTTTTCAGCCAGCGATTTATCCAGATCAGGTTGCCACGGCTTGTGATCCTTTTCCCATTGCACGGTATTCCAGTCAATTTTTCTAGCATCCGGGTGGAAGGCAATGGACGGCGCGATACGCGCCATGATCGCTTCACGAAGCGTCATGGTGGGTGGAAGGGCAACAGCAAATGGTGCGGTAACGAGTACGTGCCGATCCCAACAAAAATTGACCAAAATATTGCCGTGGAAATTTTTTACTTGGTCGCGCGGGGCAAACTTGTAAGGCCCCAAAGCAATAACTGACATGTTTAATCTCCTGTCGTTAGCGAGGGCTGCTGCATATTGCAGCAGCCCGAATCAATGAATGATGCGCTTTAATTCTTTGAAGCCTGACCTCGCCACATGGCAAAGTTGCGCTGGTCTTCCGATCCTTCAAATTCGCCGTTATCCCGACCCAGATTGTATTTGAAGTATTCCAGCACGGCCTTGAGCGGATCAAAGTCAGGTGCGGTCGGATCAACATCCGGGTTAAAGCAATTGCCCTGGTAAATCTGATTTACTGGCAACCAGCTCTGGACGAATTTTTCAGGTTCGTTGCAGAAAATTTCCTGGCAATGGACAGAGCAGAAGACATATTTTTCATCTTCGTACACGGTTTCACGATGGGAAATTTTGGTCGGGTCACCCGGCTCGGTAAAGCACAGCGGAATCTGGCAGGTGGTGCACAAGGTTGGCAGCGTGCTTTGGTAAACCCGCTCGCCACGCGCATGCTTGTCACGTAAAAATTCCAGGCGAGGCCGATAGTATTTATCGAAGCTGTCAGGATATTTTGCCGACAACCAGTCGAGCTCTTCATTCGTTAGCGACCACGTATGGAAAGCGGCCGCACCACCATATTCGTAGAAAAGCAGCCAGACTTGGTGGGAGATATGATCTTTTGCTTCGCAGGCATCTGCCCATCCTTTTGGGGGACGAATGCCGTAACGGGCGAGGTCGCGGAACAGTGCGCCACCATTTTCTTCGGCATAGATTTCCCAAGCCTCCTTCCAGCTCATCACCCGTTTGGGCAGCATATAATCCATCATCATGCCTACCAGCGCGAGTACTTTGCTACCACGCCAAAACCATTTATCGATCCAGCCTTGAACGATGGGCACATTGGCCGGGTCTTGTTCCAGCAGAAACTTGATGGCCTCAATACCGAGTGTCATATGACGGGATTCATCGGACTGTGCCGAAAAGCCAAATGTGACCGTACTCATGTCACCGTTATAGGCGGCACCCGACATGAAAGGCACAAACAAGAGATTCGTCAGGACGTATTCAAATGAAAAGCTGATCGCGATCAGAAATTCAAAGGGGCCTGCAGTCAGCGCATCTTCACCAAACGATTTGGGAACCGACAGGTACCATACACGATCCCACATATGCCGTTGGCTGTGGAACCCGTTGTAGTACTTGTTGTAGTTGGAAATTGAGTGCGCCTGGGTTTGGTAATGGCGCAACTCATCAACGGCTTGCATCTGGCACGCGACGCGAGAGGCTTCGCCACGGAAATGCCGCCCGGCACGCGCGAAGCCTTGTACTACATAGTTTTCCAGCGGGCTCACGCCTTGCCAGAAAAGCTTGATGGCACTCAGATAACGTGCATCCGTGATATTCAGGTGACCATTGTTTTGCGCAAAGGCCTCGATCACTGCGTACAGTTTGCGATCTTTTTCGCCCTGATACTTCCAGTAGGCATCCATGGTTAGCCGGAAAGGGTCTACCCACTTGTCCCAGTCGTGAATCTTGATTCCTTCGTATTTGTCATAAGGAAATACGGCATCGGCCGGTTGATACGTGGGTTCCCAACCCAACCCTCGTGTCATGTGCCCATAGCGCTCTTTAATGCCCAATTTTTTCTTGGCGACTTTCATATCCATCATGTTTCTCCTGAATTAAAATTAGTTTGCCCATTCAACGGTTAAATAGTCATCATCTTCATCAATGTGACCACTAATCGAAATTAGATTGACATGCAATTGCTGGATATTGAAGGGTTGTCCGGTTAAATCTTCTACCGTGGCACGTTTAAGGGTTAGTTTCCCTTCAGCTTCGACGCGTACCATGGCAGGAGATTCCTGGGCTACAGCATGGGGGTTGTCTTGCAAGAGCGCTTCCACAATCGATCGTGCTTCTTCGTTTGCCTGCACAATAATAAAAACCTTTGACATTCGAATACCTCCGTTTAAGCCACGATGCCGAGCTTCTTGGCACGAGCGTTGAATTGTTCAACCACTTCATTCAGCATGGTCTCCTGGTTATTGCCAAACGCCATGGCCGCAATCGGCGTGAGCGCGGCCACCGCGCGATCACGCCAGGTGGTTGTCCATTGGCTGATCAGCGCCTTGTTTTGTTCCGATTCAGCCACGGCCACTTTGAGCACACCATCAACCCACTTGCTGCTTTGCCCAAACCACATGGGCATAAATGAGGTCAGCATGGCGACGGCACTACCACCCTGTGAAGTGAGCGTGTCATCCACGAAGCGGTCATAGATGAGTGGATAGATCAACCCATCAAATACAAAGTTTTGTACCAGAAATATTTCCATGAAGTCGCGGACAACGAACGAGTCCTCGATCATGTGACGCAGTGGTTGCCATGCTTCGCCCGTCATCCATTGGGCTTTGGCGATATCCAGTACTTCAGGTTCATCCAGCAGCAGACCTAGGCGCGTAAGGTACTGTGCAATACCCAGGTTATCCATGGCTTGCATGATGGCCGGGGAAATAAGCACTTCAGAAAAAGCGCGAGAGCAGAACTCGTTGTTGTTCATGTTGGCGCCCCAGGCGGCATGACGCAACGGCAACAGAACGTCTAGTGCGAGTTTTTTTACATGGTCAGGCAAGCTCAGGTGCAGGCAACGCGATTCGACAAAATCAAAGTTGGCTTCTTGCGTTTCCTGCTCCTTGGCCCGCTGTATCGTCCAGGAGGCGTAGTAAAGCTGGCGTGGATCTTTCAAGTCATACCATTCACGCATTTGAATGGCGCTACGCCGCGGATCGAATAATTCAAACTCAGGCTCCCAGGTTGGCCGGTAATGCATGTTGGTTGTTGCCTGAACACCCAAGGTGGCTTCTTGATACCGCGATGCGGGCTTATCGCCGCCAATGAGTTCGGCCACATTGGTAAATGTGTTGCGCAACGGTTTGATTTCTACTGCCTTGATTTCTACCGACATATTGTCCTCCTTAAAAGATCAAAACCATATTGGTTACGTTACGATAAAAGTTTATAGTGTTTTATTGATCAAAAGCATCGGGAACCCTGACGCCTTTAGCAACATTTCGTAGCGTCCAGTCAAATGCGTTTTCACTTTTTTGTTCACCTTCGGGCAGAAACTCCACATTGTTTTCAGCACAGAAAATGTGAAAATCTTTTTCTTTTAGCATGAGCTCGGCAAAGTATTCCGTATGCCCAATGGCAAAATGAAATTCGATAAATCCATCGGCCCGCCGCTGAATAACGCGCACGTAGCGCTTGGCGATATCAGGATTTTCCGAACTATTCATGACTCCTCCATGGATGTATTTGTAGTTGTGGCTTTCTAGTTGACTAAGCAGGTTGTATGCCATCTGTAATTGCTGCAATGCGCAATATTTATTTAGTTCTATTTATGATTTTCGAAAATAAAATATTGCGTCGCAATATTTTATTTCCCAAAAAATATTGGGAATAGTTAATTATTGATATATATTATTAACATTAATTTTATTAATGGTTGACTTATGAAGCGACAACCCCAACCGAAGGCTTTGGGAAGTTTTAAAAATAGCCAGTTACCTGGTTTTGATGATCTGGTAGCGCGGCTACATCTTGCGCCTGAATCCGGCCAGATATGGCTGGATGGCAAGCGCATGTTTATGCTGCATTTGTCAGCATTCGGTGCTTTACGGCGCGAGCTCATTGAAAGCCTGGGCATTGATCGGGCGCGTGGATTGTTAACCCGCATGGGTTATCTGGCAGGTAGCAAAGACGCAGAGCTGGTGAATAGCGTGCGCAAAGACAGTAGCGTTTATGATGCATTCTCAATTGGGCCACAGCTCCATGCCTTAGAAGGTGTGGTCAGGGTGGAGCCTGTAGTCGTTGATGTCGATGTGGCTCGTGGCCGGTTTTACACGGAGTTTTTATGGTGGGGCTCGATCGAGGATGAGGCGCATACGGCGGATTATGGGGTAGCGGCGGATCCGGTTTGCTGGATGCAGATTGGGTATGCTTCAGGCTACAGTAGCGCATTTTTTGGTCGGCGCGTGATTTACAGGGAAGTTGAATGTGGCGCGATGGGTCACGAAGCCTGCCGCATTATTGGCAAGCCGGTTGATGACTGGCCTGATGTACAAGAGGATTTACGTTATTTCGATGCGCAACCTTTTGCCAATCGAAAAATCATTAGTCTGGGTGCTCAAAATGCGGCTATCCCCAGCCATTTTGAGCAAGCTTCCGCAGTAGAAAATTTACACAAATCGCGCTTTAAGGGGCGCCAACTCATTGGTATTTCTGCCGCTTTCAATAGTGTGTGCCATATGATCGACCGGGTGGCGGATACTACGGCGCCAGTTCTATTGCTCGGCGAGACAGGTGTAGGTAAAGAAATTTTTGCGCAAACCCTCCATGCAGTGAGCCCTCGCGCAGAAAAACCCTTTATTGCCATCAATTGTGCGGCGATTCCTGAGGCGCTGGTCGAGACTGATTTATTCGGGGTAGAGAAGGGTGCCTTTACCGGCGCGACCATTTCTCGACC
>SCUZ01000053.1 GCA_004322535.1 Rugosibacter sp. | reverse complement strand
ACTGAACTGACTTTAGCGCCTGTTGCTTTTAGCTTGACATCGCTACTGATCCAGACTTTCTTCACATCCATATTGAAATACCAGTTTTGATTCAGCTTCACGTCGAAACCAGCTTGCAGCGCTCCGCCAAAGCTGTCATTTTCCAAATCCAGTGCGCCGACTCCTGGTACTGCGAGGTTCACCGATGTGATCCGGGTGTAATTGACGCCCGCACCAACGTAAGGACGGAACTGCGCATCCGGTTGGAAATGGTATTGAAGCATCAAGGTAGGTGGCAGATGCTTGAAAGTACCAATCTTCGTGCTGGACAAAGTCACGTCATGTTTTTGCGGATAGGTAAGAACAAGCTCCGCAGCAATATTTTTGGTCAGGAAGTAAGTGAAATCAACTTCAGGGATTACTCTGTCACTCACGTGGATCGCATCGGCGGGAACCCCCAGCGCCGGAATTGCGTCCGAATCGTTCGCTGGTTCCAAACTCACTGCTCGAACACGAACCATAAATCGCCCTTCCTCGGCCAGTGCAGGTGTTGTGCTTAATGGAGCCCAGTGCGGCAGCAACGAGAACACCCAAACCAAATAATTGTTTCATTTTGCTTTTCCCCTGTAAGTAAAACGATAAAAAACCTTCCTCGAGGGCATTCTGGACAAGCAAGCCCAGCGCTGTGTTGATAATTATCAAGAAGGCTATATTTTTTACTGCGAAAAAAGAGGCGTTCATCAAACCTGGTACAGGTTGTTGCAAATCGCAGCTAATGGGGTGGCTAATGGGCAACCCCTTTGGTTTTTAGTCCTCTTTAGCTCTTTTGGATCAACACCACTTCAGTAATTCAATTAAAAGCACCCCAGGTGCGATAAAGAATTAACTTTTGCTGTCTGTCCCAGACTAAATTACACAGACAAAGAAGAAAGACGCAAAATTTCAAACATTGAGACATCTGCACGAGCGATGCAAGTGTTTTGCATGATTGCATCACAAAAGGGGCAGTGTGAGCGCAACCAACAGCATTTCTAAGTTGATTGCCAAATTGACTTGATCAAAGATAAAAATGATGGATAGAGAACGCGATTTCCGTAGCCCTTAGCTGCAGGAGCTAAAGGGTCAAAATAACATTCATCTTCATCTTTCTCTCCTTAAAACCTGAATCCCATTTACTCTTCAATCCGCCCGCCGATTGCTCTTTTCCTGGCGGCTAGTTCCTCTGCTAGAGCCCACTAGCGCAACAAAACCAGCACCAGCAGCAACCAGCCAAAAACCGCTATCAACAAGTGTGGGTCGGTCAGCAGCTCCTGCGCTGCGTCGCCTCCGCCGCCCTGGGCGTGCAGCCGCCACAGATAGCGCAGCATGCCGTAGAGGACAAATGGCACGGTCAGGATCAGTTGCCGTGTGCCGTGCAGGGCGGCGGTCTCGGCGCTTACGGTGTAGAGCGCGTAGGAAATCACTGTTGCTGCAGCCGTGATGCCGATGAACTGGTCGAGCATCGGTGCAGTGTAGTGCTCCAGTACACGGCGATGGCCTGTGCTTTCCTCCCTTAACGCGTTCAACTCAGATAGCCGTTTGGCAAAGCCAAGGAACAGGGTGAGCATCAGCCCGCACAGCAACAGCCAGTGCGAAGGTGCAATGCCCAAGCCCAGCGTGCCTGCCAGAATGCGCAACATGAAGCCGCTGGCAATGATGAAGACATCGAGAATCACAATGTGTTTTAGCCCCAGGCTGTAGGCGATGTTCATGGCCACATAGGCAAAGAAAATCCACGGTGCAGAGCCGGCATAAAATACAGCCAGCACGCTGCCACCGAACAAACACACTGCCGCCAGCGCAATGGCTGCCGACACGTTCATCGTACCTGCCGCCAATGGGCGATGTTTCTTTTTTGGATGCTGTCGGTCCTGCTCACGATCCAGCAGATCGTTCATTACATATACCGCCGAGGAAAGCAGGCAGAAGGCGGCAAAGGCGGCCAGCGCCTGCCCTATGATGAGGGGATCATGCCAGGCATGGCCGAACAGCAGACCGACGAAGACGAAGCCGTTTTTCAGCCATTGGTGTGGTCGCAATAAGCGAATCAACGCTGGCATCGATCCCCCGGAAAGTAGCGGTCGCAAAAGTAGCAAGCGGTTTGCGGCAGCCAGTGTGGCAGTGCGTAGTACTTGCGCTTCACGCTGGCTAGCACACCGTCACGGTAGGCCGGGTAATTGAAGCCCTCGCCCTTGACGCGCCAGAAGCGCGCGCCGCGCACCATGAAACTATCGATGGTGACCTGCTGAAAGTAGGGCTGGTACTCTGCCAGATCAGGCGCCGACTTGCGCAGAATGAGAATGTTGCGCCCGGCCAGCGTACGAAAATCGGTCAGGATGTCGTCATGTCGCGCATGGCTGGACGCCTCGCCGAAGACAATAAAGTAGCGCCGCGCGTTATAGCTCATGGTGACGGCATTGGAATAACCATCCATCGCCAGCACCCAGTCTTTGGCGTAGGGTTGCAGTTCTTTAAGGATGGCCTCGTGTTCAAATGTCAGGACCAGGCCGTCATAAATCCGCGTCTTGTTCCAGGTTTCCAGCGGCAGGCGCGAGATGGCAAAAATAGCGATCATATGAAGCGCAGCAAAGCCGATGAAGAACAAACACAGGCGGCGCAGTGTCACAGCTCGCAGACGCAGTGCAATCCAGATCAAGGTAAAGGGGATGAATGCCAGCAGCCAGTGCAAACCAATCTGCTTGACTAACGACAGCGTGGCAAATAGGGCAAGCGGTATCCAGGCTAAGGTACTTAATGTAGAAAAGTTCCCGTAGGGACGCAAAGCGCTGGCGTTGGTGGCACGGCGCAAAGACAGTATGCTGCGCTCACGCCATGCCAGCCACAGCGCCGGTGGTGTGAGCAGATACAGCAAGGATACGGCATACAACAATGGTGTCGTCAGCGACAAACTGGTGTCAGTTGTATGCCGATTGATGAAGTTGAACATGTAATTCGGCCAGCAATGACCGGCATTCCACCAGGCCATCAGCGCCAGCGCGGGCAGTGTTGCGGCATAGGCAATCGCCAGCCCGCCCCAGGCGCGTAGCGTGCGTCGCCACAGCACGTCAACGAGATAAGCAAAACCCAGAATGGCGGCAAAATATTTCGACAGCACCGCACCCGCCAACAACACACCCGCTGCCAGATACCAGGTTTTGTCGTCGTCGCGCGCCGCACGCAACCAGGCCAGCCCGGAAAACACACTGAAATAAATCAGCGGCGTATCGGTGGTAATAAAAATATTCCACACATTCGCCGGTGCCAGCAACACCAGCGTGCCGATGCTGTAGCGTTGCTCATCATCCAGCGTGGGCGCCAAACGGCGCAAGGCCACGATAACACCCAACGCAAGTATCGCGGGCTGGATAATTACCGGCAGGCGCAACCACTCTTCTGCGTCGCTCACTGTTGAGAGCGCATAGAGCCACCAGCCGATCATCGGTGGATGATCGTAAAAGCCCCAGTCCGGACGCCAGCCCCACCAGATGAAATACGCTTCATCGCCCGTGATCGGCGTCACCGCTGCCAACCAGCAGCGGAAGATCAACGTCACCACCAGCAACGCGGCGAACAGACGGGGGCTCATGCGCAAACGGTTAAACCTCAGCTAGCGCGACACGACGCGCCTTGACCGCACTGGCCAGCACATCCAGCGCAACCAGCGTGTCATCCCAACCCAGGCAGGCATCAGTGACCGAAACACCGTAGTCGAGCGGCTTGCCGGGCGTTAAATCCTGCCGCCCTTCGTGCAGATTGGATTCGATCATGACACCAAAAATGCGCGCCTCGCCTGCCGCCATCTGCGCGGCCACATCGCGTGCGACATCCAGCTGCAACTTGAACTGTTTTTTGCTGTTGGCGTGGGAAAAATCGATCATCAGCCGTGCCGCCAGCGCCGACTTTCCAAGCTCGGCACAAGCCGCCTCCACCGAGGCTGCATCGTAATTTGCAGCCTTGCCGCCGCGCAGAATGACATGACAATCCTCATTGCCATTGGTCGACACAATCGCCGAATGACCCGCTTTGGTGACCGACAAAAAATGATGCGGACTGGCTGCCGCCTTGATGGCATCAACCGCGATGCGGATATTGCCGTCCGTGCCATTCTTGAAACCCACCGGGCAAGAGAGGCCTGACGCCAGCTCGCGATGCACCTGGGACTCCGTCGTGCGCGCACCGATCGCGCCCCAGCTGATTAAATCCGCCGTGTATTGCGGCGTAATCGCATCGAGAAATTCTGTGCCGCAAGGCAGGCCCAGCTGATTGATATCCCACAATAGCTTGCGCGCCAGGCGCAGGCCATCGTTGATCTTGAAGCTGTCATCCATGTAGGGATCGTTGATCAGCCCTTTCCAGCCCACGGTCGTGCGCGGCTTTTCAAAATACACGCGCATGATGATAATCAATTCATTGCTCAGACGCTCCTGCTCGGCCTTGAGCTTGGCCGCATAGTCCATCGCCGCTGCGACATCATGAATCGAACAAGGGCCAACAATCACAACCAGCCGATCATCAGCGCCGTGCAGCACGCGATGCACCGCCTGGCGCGCCTGATAGGTTGTTTCAGCGGTTGTTTCGTTGCCCGGAAATTCACGCAGCACATGTGTTGGAGGCGAGAGCTCCTTGATCTCGCGGATGCGAACGTCATCAGTAATATGGGTCATGGCTCAAAAACAAGAAAATAAAAATGTGATTCTACCGGGATAGCACAAAATACCCACGCATTGAGCAATACACATTTTCGCAGGGGTTCCCCTGGACACTCCCAAAGGTACAAACCACTAGATACGAGACGAGTTACAGCGGAAATTCGATGTCATAGGCGTCACGATTGTTGAGAAACCGGAGAAAACGAACTTTTGTCTTTTCACTTCTACCTTTGCGAACATATTTTATTAGAGAATCGGAAGGTCGGCGGTCAGGATGGTTTTCCTGCCCTTAAGATAAGCGCGCACCGCAGCAATCGCGATGGGTACAACACCGAAAACGATGAATACCAGATCACCAGGCAAACGTGACCACTCCAACAACCGCGCAAGATCGCTGCCGGTGTAAGCGAGGCTTCGAGCATGCCAATAACCGTTCTTCAGCACGTCGATCAACTGAAGGATTCCAGCGGGAAACAGGCTCATAACAACCATCATCAGTAAGCCGCCATTGAGCCCCCAGAAACCAACCCGTATATATTTTTCAAGGTCGCGCCAAAGCGCTTCGTCGACAGTCTGTCGAATGGCGAAGACGACGAGGCCAACACCCAGCATGCCAAAGACACCCATCATTGCTGCATGGCCATGGTTGATTGTCAGCAGCGTACCGGTCTCGAAGTAACTGACGATCGGCAGGTTGATGAGGAAACCGAAAATCCCGGCACCGACGAAGTTCCAGAAACCAACCGCCATGAGGAAATAGAAGGTCCACTGATGCGGTACCTCCACTCGTGAGCGAGTGGTGTCGGATACTGGATGGGATAATCTGACAAAATCCCAAGCGTCGAGCGTGATGAGGGTGAGCGGTACGACTTCGAGCGCGGAGAACAGGGCACTCAAGGCCATGTTAAAGCTAGTCTGGCCAGTCCAATACCAATGATGCCCTGTGCCGATAAACCCGCCGGCGAAGTAAAGAATGGCATCGAGGTAAATAACGCGCGTTGCTGTAAGACGTGTAACGACACCGAACTGAAGGAAGATGATCGCTACCATGACGGTCACAAAGAACTCGAAAAATCCTTCGACCCAGAGATGGATGATCCAGAATCGCCAAGCATCAACCACTGAGAAATGGGTCGTTCCGTCGAAAAACATCGCCGGCAGATAAAAGACCGGGATCGCGATCGCAGCGCACAAAAACAGGCCAGCGATCTCGCGGCGTTCAGCATCACGCAACGCTGGAACCAGTGCGCGAACCAGCAGGCCAAACCAGAACAGCAGTGCGACTGCGAGCAGCATTTGCCAGGCGCGGCCGAGTTCGAGGTATTCCCATCCCTGATCGCCAAACCAGAACCAAAGCTGCGGCAGGAGCTGCCGCATGCCAGCCCATTCGCCCAGCAGGCTGCCGACGACGACAATCATCAATGCCCAGAATAGCGTGTCGATGCCTTTTTTCTGCCCGGCAGGGTCGCCTCCGCCGAGCGCTGCAGCCAAAAAAAGTGCACCAGCCACATAGGCGGTAGCGATCCAGAAGATCGCAAGCTGCAAATGCCAGGTACGCAAGAGGTTGCTCGGCAGCCACGCGGCGAGGTCGAAACCATAAAAAGTGCCTGGATCGGCGCGGTAGTGGGCAACGGCGCCTCCGACCAGGGTTTGCGTCAGAAAAAGGAGCGCGACAAGCGCAAAATACTTCAGGGTTGCGCGCTGACCTGGAGTCACTCGAGCGCCCATCAGCTTTGGGTGCAGATACCCAGACCTGGCTTTCCAGCCGAGATAATCGAACTTCCCGAAAGCAAGAAGCACTGCCGCGGTGCCGCCAAGCAGAAAAATAAGACTCAACGCGCTCCACAGTACCGCATCCGCAGTCGGTATATTGCCTGCCACGGGATCGAAGGGAAAGTTGTTGGTGTACGAATGTGTTGTGCCCGGTCGGTTGGTGACCGACGCCCAGGCAGTCCACGCGACAAATGCGCTGAGTTGCTTGAGTTCATTGGGATCAGTAATGATTCCGGCGCTGAGACCGCCGTTTCTCACCGGATTGGAAAAATACATGTTCCACACGCTGGCCTGTTGTCTGAACCAGGCTTCGTAGCCAGGTCCTTCGGTCAGCACCCTGGTTTGAGGATCGTAGCGGTTCTGCTTCAGCTCAGCGCGCACTTCCGCTTCGATACTGGCGCGCTGCACAAGTGTCAAGCTGTCAAGTGGGTGACCGTAGCGCTGTTGGACGATGCTCGTCGCATTATGCAGTGCCAGAGTGTGCAGATACTCAGCCGAGAAATCGGGGCCGAGCAAAGCGCCATGTCCCCAGATCGAACCGTTGTCCATCAGGCCATATTTGAGAAATACCTGTTGGCCATTGCGAATATCTTCGCCCGTAAACAGGACGACCCCGTCAGGGCTCGTCACCTTGTCAGGAATGGGCGGCGCTTCGTGATAGACCTTGACCGTCAGCAGAATCAGGACAGAAAAGCCGAGCACCATGGTGATAAGACTGGCTCGCCGCCACCAAGGTGACAAAGTCTTGTTGGTGTGGCTCTCTGACAGTGGCGCTGATCCGGGGGTGATTTCATTTTGCATATTTGCTCCTTCTATTTACGGTTATCAGCATGGTCAAACTCTGTTGTACCCGAATCCGGATACGTAATTACTGTGCCGTTCACCCTGGCAAAAGAAGTCAGCACGTGTAGCTGGCGTCGGGTCGGGTTAATGATTTCCTCGACGCGAAGACCGTGTACCACCAAAGCGTCGGCAATTAACGAGCGATGACAGCGCCACGGCACGGCCTCGGCGCACATCAACGCGACTCGCCCCTGTTTTGCCAGTTTCCTAAGGAACGCCAGTTCCTGCGCAAATTCTGC
>SCUZ01000052.1 GCA_004322535.1 Rugosibacter sp. | reverse complement strand
CCTGAATCAATACATTCGAGACAATGTGCCGATACCAGCGCTGCGGGTAAATGTTCGCTTCACGCAGTGAAACAATCCGATCGACCAGCATGCCTTGGCTATTGCAAAACACCAGCGCCAGTGGCATGCCCCGCTCCACGTTTTCACGGGTAATAATTTCATAACGACAGCCTTCAGCCACAAAGAATTCCGGCCAGCGTTCCAAAGCATCATCGTCAATGCAAGCAACATATCGACTGAGCAGACGTTCAACGCGCAACTGCGTTTCCAGGGCCGAATAACCATGCCATGTGAAATTATCTGGTGCTAGGGCCAATACCTTGTCTTTGCGGGATGCAGCTGATTGCGACGAAAGCAGTGAAGAGCTACCCATGCTATTTTCTCCTTGCATTAAAAGGGAAAAACTAAAACGGAAACACGATATACCGCGGCAGCACATCGGCGTCATACACGGCACGCCGTTCGCGGAACACGGCGCGGACTTTGTCACCCTCACCCTGCAGCTCGATCAGGTCGCGATATTCGCCACTGGTGAGCACCGCGGTGGTGCCACCTTCAGCACTCATCATGATGGTAAACCCCGAAGTCACGCGATATTGGTTATTTCCTGCCGCTTCGCAACTCAGGCGCTGGATGAAGTGACGCGTGCGATAGGGTTGATAGGTGCCTGCCCAGACTTTGGTGACGAACGAGACCCGATCGTCTATCCGACCGCGGCAGTCGTCGTACATCAGGGCCAACGGCAAACCACGACGGTCGTTTTCTGAGGAAATACAAAAATAGCTCGCTTGATCGACAGCAAAAGTCGCCGCCCACGCTGTCATATCGCCTTTATCCAAAGCCGCCAAATACGCCGTATGTAATGCATCAATCGCTACGCTGTGTGCAACCATGCCGTTCGAAGTTTGTATGGTCTGACTCATTTTTCTCCCTCCCGTTTGAAACCCATCACTTTGCGGTAGTGTTCCCAGCGCGGCAAATTGCCGGTCTCATCGTTCTGCTTCACGTCCATCGGGATTTCCGTCAGGCTGGTCACGCCTTTCTGGAATTCAGCAAAGCCGGGGGTTTGGTTACCGATATGGATGCGCTGGAAGATGGCGGCATCTTCCATGCTGATCATGCCGCAGGGGCCCAGCAGGTTGGAGGACTGCCGGATGCGATGCTGAACCATGGCCTCATCATCATCTTCATGCGCAAAGTAAGCATAGTGCACCTCCGTCGTATCGTGGCTACGCGCCAGGGCAAAGCGCAGATTGATGATGTCGAGATGTTTGACCATCACGGTTGCTGGAAAGAGCTGAGTAATCAGCGACCCCCGCTCCGGGTTACTGCCCTTGAAGGCAATCAGCGACGGGTCCTTCAGGAACCCGTTGCCTGTCGCTGGCTTGAGCTCGGCTTCAAAAATAACATGACCATTCTCAGTCATGCGCTGAAAGCCCTTGCCACCCTGCCAGTTCAGCAGACGAAACCCCGTGTGCAACAACGGGGCGTGATAGCCATCGTTATCGTTGTAGCCTTTCCAGTTCGAGGCATAGACAACTTTTTGATAGCCCAAGAGTTTCAACCGACCATCACCACCTAAGAGCGAGCTCAGCGTTGGTGGAACAATCTCACCCAGCCATTCAGCCAAGGGTGGCGTGTTCTTGCCCATGGTGACAAAAATCAACCCCATGAATTGCGCACTTTTAAGTTCCATCAAGCCGAAGTTTTCTTGCTTGAAATCCGGTGCAAACTCTTTGGCGCCAGGGCAGGCGGCCAACGCACCGTCCAGCGAAAACAGCCACCGGTGATAGGGACACTCAAACTCCTTGCGATTGCCGCTGACGGAGGTTTCCAGCTGGTTGCCGCGGTGCGTGCAGCTGTTGAAAAACACCCGGACCTGGTTATCCTTGCCGCGGGCAATCAATAGCGGCACACGACCCAGATCAAAGGTTTTGAAATCACCTACATTGGGAACTTCCGCAACATGCCCGACGACATGCCAGCAGTCGCCGTAAAAAATATTCTTGAGCTCTTCTTCAAACAGCGACTTATCGCCAAATACTTCTTTCGGTATCTGGTTCACCTTGGCTGGCCAAACGGCTGGGGCTTTGCCTGTGTAGTTGCCTGCCTGGTTTCCTGCTTGATTGCCTGTACATTGCGCTGACATGAAATTTCTCCTCGTTAAAATAAAGTGTTCATGTTGCTGTCCAGCACGACGGACGTGTCGAGCAAAAGATCCCGCACAACCAGCCGCCAGCCCGAGCCTTCTGCCGTTTCACGCCACACATCACGACGCCCCGCCACAAAGTGCTTTTCTTCGCCATCAATCCGACTGCGGTGAATGGTTACCACGGAATACACTTCCGCTTCGTTGGCTTCTCCGCCTTGCCAGATTTCGACATTGCTGATGATGCGACGTACGTTGTTGCGCGGATCTTCCGCCCACACCAGCCCGGACTGCAA
>SCUZ01000051.1 GCA_004322535.1 Rugosibacter sp. | reverse complement strand
GCTTTTGCTGGCGAATCTCAGGCCAATCGCCGTTACCTTTACTTCGCGAACAAAGCCGACATCGAAGGCTACAACGATGTTTCCGCTGTATTCCGTTCCACTGCTGAAGGTGAAACCGGCCACGCCCACGGCCATCTGGAATATCTCGAAACCTGTGGCGATCCAGCCACTGGCCTGCCTTTTGGCCCAACCGCTGATAATTTGAAAACAGCGGTTGCAGGTGAAACTCACGAGTACACAGACATGTATCCCGGCATGGCAAAGACCGCCCGCGTAGAAGGCTTCGACGAAATCGCCGACTGGTTCGAAACCCTGGCCAAGGCGGAACGTTCGCACGCCAACAAGTTTCAGCGCACACTGGATTCATTAGGTGCGTAAAACCGGCGTGTGAAGTGCTTCGAATGCGTTACACGGTTTAACCGCGTAACGCTTGCAGCGACGCGCACGAGACGGCAGTGGCTTGCCGTCTCGCCAGCGCCGATTTTTTATGAGCCAAAGGAAAAACCATGCGTGAAGGCAATCTGGAAGCGCCGACCCGGCATCCTATCGACTGGAAAAACCCGCAGTTTTATGATGCGCTTTCTTGCGAGAAAGAGCTCGAACGAATTTTCGACATTTGCCACGGTTGCCGTCGTTGTGTTTCGCTGTGCAATGCCTTCCCCACGCTGTTCGATCTGATTGACGCCGCAGGCGATGCTGAAACCGCTGGCGTGCCAAAAGAAAGCTACGGCAGCGTTGTCGACCAATGCTATTTGTGCGATGTCTGCTACATGACCAAATGTCCTTATGTGCCACCGCATCCGTGGAATGTCGATTTCCCTCACACCATGTTGCGCGCCAAGGCCATCAAGTTCAAAGCAGGAGAAGCCACTTTCCGTGACCGCATGCTCAGCGCAACCGACGCCGTGGGTAAACTGGCGTCCATTCCCGTCGTGGTACAAGTGGTCAATGCCGTCAACAAAAACAGCGTTGCCCGCAGCGCCATGGAATCCGTTCTCGGTGTAAAAAAAGAACGCAGACTGCCGGAATATGACAGCAAACATTTTCGCAGGACTGCCGGAGCCGCCACGGCACAACAAATCAAGGATGGCCAGCGCACACCTGGCAAGGTGGCAATTTTTTCCACCTGTTACGTAAACTACAACGAGCCCGGCATCGGCCATGATCTCGTCAAACTGCTGGAACACAACGATATCCCCTGGCTGCTTGTTGAAAAAGAAGCCTGCTGTGGCATGCCCAAGCTGGAACTGGGCGATCTGGACGCCGTGGAGAAACTCAAAAACATCAACATTCCCCATCTTGTGAAGCTGGCTCTGGCGGGTTATGCCATTCTCACCCCCGTGCCGTCGTGCACGCTGATGTTCAAGAGCGAATTACCGCTGATGTTTCCTCAAGATGCAGATGTTCAGGCAGTCGCTCAAGCCATGTTCGATCCCTTCGAATACCTCGTTCAGCGCAACCAGGATGGTCTGCTCAAAACCGAATTTCCCACACCGCTGGGCAAGGTGTCGTATCACATCCCTTGTCACTCGCGGGTGCAGAACATAGGGCGCAAAACCGAACAAATGTTGAAACTCACGGGTGCTGCGGTGAATACGGTTGAGCGTTGCTCAGGGCATGACGGCACCTGGGGGGTGAAGAAGGAGTATTACGCCATGTCAATGAAAATTGGCAAGCCCGTTTTCAAGGCCATGGCCAAGGATGAACCTGACTACATCAGCTCGGACTGCGCCATCGCTGGCCGCCATATTCAACAAGGCATGGATGAAGCAGGCAACACCGGACACGCTGAAAAACAGCACCCACTCACCTTGCTGCGCATTGCTTACGGACTGGAATAAACATGACACTCACCCGCGAATCCCTGCTCACGCTGGAAGCCTATGCCAAAGCGCGCCCAACCATGCGCGCTCGCGTCATGGAAGAAAAGACCCTGCGCCGCGTATTTCTCGGCGAACATGTCGTGCTGATTTTTGAAAATGAGTTATCTATTCATTATCAAGTACAGGAAATGCTGCGCGTGGAAAAAATCTTCGAAGAAGACGGCATTCAACACGAACTCGACAGCTACATCCCGCTGGTACCTGATGGCGGCAACCTGAAAGCCACCATGCAAATCGAATATGAGGATGAGCAACAGCGTAAAGAGATGCTCACCAAACTCAAAGGCATTGAAGACACTCTCTGGGTGCGCGTAGAAAATTTCCCTGCAGTGTCTGCCATTGCAGATGAAGACATGGAGCGAGAGAATGAAGAAAAAACCGCTGCCGTGCATTTTCTGCGCTTTGAATTCACGCCGCAGATGATCGCAGCAGCCAAGGCTGGTGCAGCCCTTTCTGTTGGCGTTAATCATGCGAACTACCAGGCCGAAACCGGGCCACTGGCACCGGCGGTGCATGCATCACTCGTGGCGGATTTTTGCTAATCAGGTAAAGTATTCCGCTTCGCCATCACCCTTGGGAGACGATCATGGATATTGGAATCAACAAGAAGGACCGCGAAAAAATCAGCGCCGGACTCTCGCACTTGCTGGCTGATAGCTATACGCTCTACCTGATGACGCACAACTTCCACTGGAACGTCACCGGGCCGATGTTCAACACACTGCATCTGATGTTCATGACGCAATACACCGAGCAGTGGACCGCACTTGATCTCATCGCCGAACGTATCCGCGCTCTGGGCTTCCCTGCACCTGGAACTTACAAGGAATTTGTGCGCCTTGCCTCCATCAAGGAGGTTGATGGTCAGCCCAAGGCTCTTGAAATGGTGCACCATCTCGTCGATGCGCAGGAAGCCGTCGCCCGCACCGCGCGCGGCTTGTTGCCGCTAATGGATAAAGCCAACGAT
This sequence comes from Rugosibacter sp., assembly GCA_004322535.1. Taxonomy (GTDB): domain Bacteria; phylum Pseudomonadota; class Gammaproteobacteria; order Burkholderiales; family Rhodocyclaceae; genus Rugosibacter. Next base: position 2,946 of record SCUZ01000051.1, on the reverse strand, counting down.
CAGCCCTCGATTGACCTCATTACCCAGCGCCTTGATGTGCATGAGAAGACAGCATGGATGCTGCGTAGCCTGTTGGAAGAATAAGCACCTCCGTAAATAACGCACTGCAGCAGTTACCCGTATTGACCAAGGGCACGTGATTACCGGTAGCCGCTAAACTCGCAGCCCAACACATATATAGGGGAAAGGGGAATAATGAAACTTTTTAGATTTGGCGCACCAGGTGCAGAAAAACCCGGTGCGGTTGACGCGCGAGGCCAGCTACGCGATTTATCCCTATTGATCACGGATTTCACCCCCGACTGGCTGGCACCAGAAAAGCTGGCTGCACTCACTGCCATCGATCTGGAAAAAATGCCTTTAGTGTCCGAGGGCACAAGGCTGGGAACACCGATTGGCGGGATACGTCAATTCATTGCGATTGGCCTCAATTATCGCAAGCACGCGGAAGAATCCGGCATGGAAATCCCCAAAGAGCCGGTTGTTTTCAACAAGGCACTTACCTCGCTGGCCGGCCCCAATGACGATGTCACCTTGCCTGCAGGCTCGGTTGCGGGTGACTGGGAAGTCGAGCTAGGCGTCATCATGGGGCGCACTGCGCGCCGCGTGTCGGTGGATGAAGCGCTCTCATTTGTCGCAGGATACTGTCTGGCAGATGATGTATCTGAAAGAGACTGGCAAGCCAAGCGCAACGGGCAATGGGTGAAGGGGAAAAGCTTTGATGGTTTTGGTCCGATCGGTCCCTGGCTAGTCACGACCGATGAAATTCAAGACCCGCAAACCATTCCACTAGAGCTTTCCGTTAACGGAACAGTCATGCAAAAAAGCTCAACGGCAGACATGATATTTCCAGTGGCATACATCGTTGCTTACTTGAGTCAATTCATGACCCTGTTACCCGGCGATGTCATTATCACGGGCACTCCGGAAGGCGTAGGGCTGGGCATGAAGCCACCAAGGCACCTGAAACATGGCGATGTCATCACGCTTTCAGGCGGGATCCTCGGCACACAACAGCAACGCATTCTTTAAGTGCTGTGTTTTGGCTGGATGCGGATATTCCCTCTTTGAACCATTGCCAGAGGAATTGCCATGACGTCACTTACGATACCTGCGCGCCCCGTTGCCATTCATTCAGTTCATGAGTTCGTCCTTGCTGTGCCTGACCTTGAAAAAGCACGACATTTTCATGAAAACTTTGGTCACGACGTGCGTCAGGAAGGCGATGCGTTAGCCCTCTATTGCTTTAACCACCCGCATCGATGGGCCCGGTTTTTACCTGGCAAGCAACGCAAGCTTCAATGGGTTTCGCTCGGCATTTATGCAGAAGATGAAACCGTTTTTTCTGAACGCATCAAAAAACTAGGCCTCGCCTGTGCGCCCCCGCCAGGGGCCGATGTTTCAGGATTGTGGTTAAAAGGGCCGGATGGGCTGCCACTACAACTGGTTGTTGCCGATAAAGTCTCGCCTTCACAACCCGCCCCAAGAGAATTCCCGCCAGAATGCCAGAATAAGGGCAGGGCACCCGCAGGCGTTGCAATCCCCAAAGTGCATCCGCTCTACTTGTCGCACATTCTGATCTTCACCCAAGATGTGGCTGCGTCGCTTAAGTTTTATCACGACGTGTTGGGCATGAAACTCTCCGATCAAACCGAACCTTTTATTGCCTTTATGCATACGCCACACGGCTGCGATCATCACTTGATCGCCTTGGCGTTGTCGCCTGGGGGACGAGGCTTCCATCACAGCAGCTGGTGCGTACCTTCAGTAGACGCAGTGGGCCTGGGCATGCGGCAAATGACGAAAGCTGGCTATCCGGATGGCTGGGGTGTCGGGCGGCACTTTTTAGGCTCAAACTATTTTCGCTATGTGAAAGACCCTTGGGGCAGCTATGCCGAATACTCTGCGGATATCGATTTTGTCAAAGCAGGCGATGAATGGCCAGCCGCCAACCACCCGACAGAAGATTCGCTCTACATCTGGGGCCCGGATGTGCCTGAGGGTTTTATCAACAACATGGAATAAACGATAGACTGTGCACTGACTTCACTGCGTAGCTTCTTCAATTTCTCGTTCCTCAGGCGCATGCCCCAAAGTATGCGCCTGAAATTTTTTATGGCACTCAAATCCACTATCTTCAAACTTGATCTGCAAATTGCCGACCTTGATCGCAACTACTATGGCAACCACACGCTCACCATTGCACGGCATCCTTCCGAGACAGATGAGCGCATGATGATGCGGGTAGTTGCATTCATTTTGCATGCCGATGAAGCGCTGGTGTTTGGCAAGGGTTTATCAACGGAAGACGAGCCGGATTTGTTGCGCAAGGATTTAACCGGCAGCATCACGCAATGGATTGACGTCGGACTACCGGACGAAAAACGCATCCGCCGTGCTTGTGGCCGCGCGCAGCATGTCGCAGTAGTTGCTTACGGCGGCCGCGCAACAGAAATCTGGTGGCAGCAAAACCGCGCGGCATTTGAGCGGCAGGAAAAACTCACCGTCTACCAAATCAGCCCGGAAGACGCCGCCGCCTTAACGGTGTTAACTGCCCGCACCATGCAACTGCAATGCACGCTGCAAGAAGGCGAGCTGTGGCTCATCATGGGCGAGAACAACCTGCGCTTGGCACCTGCCACGCTGACTCAAGCACTCAATAAGAATTAACCGCACACAAATCCAATGACCACACCCAGCCAAACCAGCAGCACAGAAAACACCCCCACCGCGCCGGGCACATCATTCAGCCAGCTGCCAATCTCCCCCGCCATGCTGGCGAACCTGCAACAGCTGGGCTACGTGCAGATGACGCCGATTCAGGCCGCCAGCCTGCCGCTCTCACTCGCCGGGCATGACCTCATTGCGCAGGCAAAAACCGGCAGTGGCAAGACGGCGGCTTTTGGTTTGCCTTTGCTCACCAAACTCAACCCGCGCAACTTTGCC
>SCUZ01000050.1 GCA_004322535.1 Rugosibacter sp. | reverse complement strand
CGAGCGATGACAGCGCCACGGCACGGCCTCGGCGCACATCAACGCGACTCGCCCCTGTTTTGCCAGTTTCCTAAGGAACGCCAGTTCCTGCGCAAATTCTGCGGTCTGCATGTAGTCGGCATAACCACGGAATGAAGCGTTTCGCCAACCCCGATTCGGAGACTCGGTCCCCGCGCAGCGAAAGCCCCCCAAACCCGCGACGTGTGCATAGCCGATGTTGGCGGCCTCAAGCGCAGTCGGAAAGGTGTCGCGGTTGAACTGCGGGTTGTGGCGAGAGCGCGGCATGGTACGCACGTCAACGAGCTGGGTCACCGAGTGGGCCGCAAGTAACGCAATAAATTCAGCAAGGGGTCGTGTCGAATGGCCCACGGTCAATACGAGGGGCGGAGAATCCTGCTGCATCATGGTTTCCACAAACCCTGGGGTAGCGCGCAGTCGATGCAGTCATCCGGGTCGATGACCAGGAAAGCAGTTCCCTCGCGAAAGACGTCCGTAGGGCAGACGTTCACACAGTCGGTGTGTTCGCATCGGATGCGTAACCCGGTCATCGCGAAGGTCATGATGGTTTACTTTGCCAGTAGTTCTCGAACACAAGTTGCCCGGGTACGGCGCGACGAGTGGTGCGGAAACCGCGCGCCGTGAGTTGCTCGCGCAGTTCACGTGCCATTTCCGGATTGCCGCACACCATGACTCGCGAACGTTGCGGATCAAGTTTTACTCCCGCAGCCTGCTCCAGTTGGCCGTCTTCTAGCAGTTGCGGAATGCGCGCCGCCAGGGCACCGGGCCAGGGCTCCCTTGTGACGACAGGCACATACCGCATTTTTGCCGACGATGCCGCCAGTAGTTGCTCGTGCGGAATCGCCGCGATCTCGTCGCGATAGGCAAGTTCGCCTGCGTAGCGGACGCTGTGGACGAGAACGAGATTATCGTAGGTCTGCCATGTCGCCGGATCACGCAGGATCGACAGAAACGGGCCGAGGCCGGTACCGCTCGCGAGTAACCAGATATCTTTCCCCGGTGCGAGCTGATCAATGGTCATGAAACCATAACTCGCTTTATCCACGCGAATCGTGTCGCCCAGACGGATATTCGACAAAAGCCTGGAAAAATCACCGCCGGGAACGAGCACAGCGAAGAACTCGAGATGCGGATCGTGCGCGCCGGACACGACTGAGAACGGTCGCCAGACCACACCATCGTTCGTGTCGTTAAGGCCGAGTCGCGCATAGTGTCCCGGCGTGAAGCGAAAGCTCGGCGCCCGGCTGGTGCGAAAGGACAGCAGGCCGGGCGTCCAGTGGTGCAGCATGAGGACCGTTTCGGCCGTAAAACGCGCGGTGGCGGGCGCGGGCTCTGTGATCCCCGCAAGCACGCCGGAATTGCTTAAAGTATCGACCATGGGGCTTGCATGACCAGCACACGTCGCGCCACCTTCGTTCTCCCAGCGTTCGGTTGCGAACCGGGAGATTTTTTTGTCCGGAACAGAAGATGGGTCGAATGCTGTATCAGCCATTAGAGTGACTCCTTAATCATCATCAACCTGATTTTCTCGATCGCACGGGAGGGAGCCAGACCCTTGGGACACACCTCGGTACAGTTCATGATCGTACGACAGCGGAACAGCCGGTAGGGGTCATTCAAATCATCCAGTCGTTCCTGTGTAGCTTGATCCCGGCTGTCAATAATGAAGCGATATGCCTGCAAAAGACCAGCCGGGCCGACAAACTTATCCGGATTCCACCACGACGAAGGGCATTGGCTGGTGCAGCATCCACACAGAATGCACTCGTATAAACCATTCAGCTTCTCGCGGTCTTCTGGCGACTGCAAACGTTCTCTTTCTGGCGCGGGCTCATTGTTGATCAGGTAAGGGTTGATCGAGTGATACTGTTTAAAGAACTGCGTCATATCAACCACCAGGTCGCGAATGACCGGGAAGCTTGGCAAGGGACGCAACTTGATGGGCTCCTTTAACGCCCTCACCGGAGTGATGCATGCCAGTCCATTGCGGCCGTTGATGTTCATCGCGTCAGAGCCGCACACGCCTTCGCGGCAAGATCTCCTGAAGGTAAGTGTATCGTCCTGAACCTTGAGACGCACAATGACATCCAACAACATCTGGTCGGTTGTCTCCAGCTCAATTTCGTAATCCTGCATATACGGCTTCTCATCCTGTTCTGGATTGAAGCGAAAAATCGACAGTTTCATTGCGGTCTCCTGACACTCATCCCGCACCCGGGTGTGCGCTTTAGCTGTGCTCCATCAATAAAATCCGCATGACCCATGCCGTAATCGCCACCAGGCCGATACCCAGCAACGTCAGCGCGAAAATGCGCAAGGCAAGCGGATGAATATAGTCCATCAGCACATCCCGGACACCCACCCAGACATGCAACATCAATGCGGCAAAAAAGATAAGGGTAGCGATGCTGACACCGGAGCTCATCATCCAGCCATGCCAAGCCTGATAGGAATCTGGCGATTCGACAAGGAAATGAGTCAGAAAAAAAATGATGAACAAGAGCATGTAAATCGCACTGATTCGCTGCAACAGCCATGCGCGCAACCCTGTGACCGTCCTTCTCACAGAAATACTCCAGTTGCGAGCAGCGCCACGACCACGCTGCCGAGATTCACGATCCAGGCGCTACGACGTGCAGCAGGCAACTGCGAACCGACGTCGACGTCGCTCAATAGATGACGAACTCCGGCCAATAAATGATGCGTCAGTGCCCAAATCAGAATGATCGCTGCCACCCTGAAAGAAGATTGGTTGAACCAGGCAATCACTTGTGCATAGCCTTGCGGACCTTGCAGCGACAAATTGAGCACGTAAATACTGAAGGGAATACTGAGCGCCAGAAATATGCCTGTTACCCGATGGATAATAGACGTCAGCGCACCCACCGGCATCTGGATCTGCAGTAAGTTAAAAAACATAGGTCTTCGCTTTTTTGATTCTGCCATAGCACCCAGACGCATTTATGAAAACACCGGCATAGCCGCGGCGTGTCTGAAATTTCCCATTCGGAGTTCTCGAAAATCACCCTGACACTGGGCTTGAAATTACCCTGAGATTGCCATTATGTTGACAATTTCTGTAAGGTGATAATCATGAGTGCAGACGCATCCTTTGTTGCCCGCAGCATATGCGGCACCTTGCCCGCCAGATACAGGAAGTCGCCGGTGCGCATGGTCTTGCAACTGCCATGGGCAGTGACATCAATCGCACCTTTGAGGCAGTGCATCGTAATCGGACCGGCGACAGCATGCTCGGGCAGTTCCTTGCCTGTGAGCAGAACGAGTCGCGACCCTGAGTTGCTCGTCGTGCAAGAGCGTAGTTGACTGCGTGTCGTCGAGCAGCGCACCTAATGGTCGAAGATCGACGATCTCTCCGAATGACGCATGATGAGTAGCCATAATGACCCCTGTAAAAAACTGATTTTACCCGGGTTTTCCATCCAGGCGGGGACGCGTGAGCACCGGCCAATAGCGTAACGCATACAAACCAAACGCTCCAGCCCACAATAGCGCCGATAGCTGAACGCTCGCCTTATAGAGATCAGGCGACACGATGCCGCCAAAAACGCGCACAACGGCGGCGAGCTGAATCAGCAAAAATAGTATCATCTCGACACCATCTGCGATCAGGGGACGCCCCGTATGGCCACGCGCAGTTCGCGTCATCATGCCCAGCGTTAACCCGCCAATGGCGCCAACAGTAAGCGCATGGATGGCATACGACCCAGCTAGGAGCTCCAGTGCATTCAGGCCGCGCATCACCAGATGCACCACGATCCAAAGGTATGCGGCGTGAAGTATCCACACCAGTGGCGTAGCAAGCGTGCGCCACGGTTTCCACAAAAATAAGCGCACCCCGTGCGCCAGCGCGCTGAGCAGGGCAATCACGGCGATAACTGTCTGGGGCAATTGCAACAGGTCTGCCAAGAATAGACATAGCACCGAGCCGAGCGCACATTTTTCCACTAAGGGATGGCGCGCTGCCTTGGTACCCGGTACGCCATTGTTGGTAAACATCGGAATCACACGGCCGCCCACCACCACCATGATGAACAGCACCACATCCAGCGCAAGTTGCAAACCTAAACGTGGCGGCCATTCGAGGTATCCCTGTAGCGCCAGATGCACTGCAAGAACGAGCACACCCATCAACACCAGCAATCCCACAAAAAAATAATTGCGGACATTCCGCGCTCGAAACAACGGGATGCCAATCGCCCACGCGACAGCCATAGGAAAAGCAGCATTGACCAAGGCCGCAGTCATGATGAAAGGTGTCATCATTAACATTCTGCCGCTAATCCATAAAGCCGCCAAGGCCATCAACGGCACGCCGCTGGCGGTAGGCTGGTTGGTCCAGGCACGCACGGCGGTCAGCAGAAAGCCCGCGATGACTGCTGTCGTGTATCCGAACAGCATCTCATGACCATGCCATATCGGCCCTTGCAGATATGCGGCAGGAAGGTAACCCAAAAACTGTGCGGACCAAAGCAGCACGCTAAAGGCGCTGAAAAGGCTCGCCAGCAGGTAAAACGGGCGAAAACCCAAATTCCATAGCGCGAAGCCCGCAGCACCTGCCTGGTCTGTGGATCGACTTGATTCCTTCAGTGGTTGGTTCATTGATTGCTTATCCATGGGATGAATTACGGCAGTCCAATAAGTTTCGGTCGTTACTCTGACAACGCCGCAAGGTGAAATTTCGAGGATCTACTTTTAAATAGTAAGCGCATTATGAGCCGCTTGCAAAACCCGGCAGTCCACGAGCCGTGTTTGCACTCAGAAAGAGTCGGAAACACGCCGCAGGACGCAGTAGAATCAGCCCCTTCCACATATACGCATCTTTCATGCAGGCATTTTTTGTCTGCTGACTCTTTTTCGGAACCTCAATTGGCAATCCACGACTTTCCACTGCAAGGCGAATTCATTGAACTCAATGTACTGCTTAAACTAATGGGGCTTGCCTCTTCGGGTGGCGCAGCCAAGGCCATGATTGCAGAAGGCGCCGTACGCGTGGGGCAAACTGCCGAAACCCGCACACGACGCAAGCTGCGCGCAGGCGATATTGTGCGAATCGGTGACAACATCATAAACATCCAAGCAACCGGAACAGCCGCCCGATGAGCATTCAATGGTTTCCCGGCCACATGACCTCTGCCCGCCGCAAGGCAGCAGAAACGCTGGCGCTGACTGATGTCGTGATTGAAGTATGTGATGCCCGCCTGCCCGAAGCCAGCAGCAACCCGATGATCCGCGAACTGCGCCTGCAGCGCCAGCGTCCTTGCCTCAAGCTGCTCAACAAGGCTGATCTGGCCGACCCTGTCGCCACCGCCGCCTGGCTGGATTATTACAACGCCCAGCCGGGAGTCAAGGCATTCGCCATTGCCTGCAAAAAACCGGGCGATGCCGCACGCGTGCCTGCGCTGTGCCGCACCTTGGCACCGCATCGCAACAGCGGCATCAAACCGCTGCGCATGCTGATCATGGGCATCCCGAACGTGGGGAAGTCCACCCTGATGAATGCCTTGCTCAAACGCCGCGTGGCGGCCGTGGGCGATGAGCCTGCGGTTACCAAATCACAAATGAGCCAGGACCTCGGCGGACACACAACCATCACTGACACGCCCGGGCTGATGTGGCCGAAAATCACGCACGATAGCGATGGCTTCATGCTCGCTGCCTGCCACGCCATCGGCCGCAACGCCGTGATTGATTCGGATGTCGCCACGTTTCTTGCTGATTTTTTGCTCGAAAATTACCCGCCACTAATTGCCGCGCGTTATGGCTTTAATACAGATGACATGGATGGCGTTGGCGTTCTCGAAGCCGTGGCTAAAAAACGGGGTTGCCTGCAGCAAAGGCGTGGCAAGGCGCTCGATCTGGAAAAAGCCGCGATGATTTTTCTGACCGATTTTCGTGCCGGCAAGCTGGGTCGCATCACCCTGGAAACCCCGGCGAGCCGCGCCGCCATGCTGGCTGGGCAAGCCGCACCAGCGACATCATCGGATTGACTCCTTCCAGACCGCAAGAAACTCGCGCCAGTGCGGCGCATCAATGGCAGCCAGGCTCGACTTTACCAGCGCAATTTCACTCTCATGTTCAGTGGCGCTGAGCAAGCCGCGCATGAGTTGAAAGCGCAGAAAAACCAGCCAGGTGTTCACCACGTCAGTTTCGCAATAATCACGAATCTCATCAATCCGCCCCTCGCACCAGGCACCCCACACGGCAGAACCATCCATGCCCAGCTTGCCGGGCAGGCCCATGAGCCGCGCCAGTTGATCGAGCGGCGCACTGGCACGCCCTTGATACATGGCGAGCAGATCCATCAAATCCAGATGCCGCGAGTGATAACGGCTGATGTAGTTGTTCCATTTGAAATCGCGCGAATCGCGGTAATCGCCTTCGCCCATATCCCAGTAACGTGGCGCGGTGACGTTGTGCATCAGCCCCCGATAATGCAGCACGGGCAGATCAAATCCGCCGCCATTCCACGACACCAATTGCGGCGTGAATTTCTCTACGCCATCGAAAAACCGCTGGATGATTTCGCCTTCATTCGATTTCGGCTCGGCCAATGACCAGACACGAAAGCCTTCGTCGTTGCGCAAGGCACAGGAAATAACCGCGATGCGTTGCAGGTGCAAAGGCAAAAAATCACTGCCGTTTTTTGCCCGCTGTCGTTGCATGGCAAATTCTGCCACCTCACTCTCCGCCAGCGTGGCGGGCAGGTCATGCAAGAGGCGCAGCCCGGCAACGTCGGGAATGGTTTCGATATCGAAAACGAGCGTGGGAATCATGGCGCTTACCTTGTAATGAAATTTGCAAAAGTCGGCGCTGGTGCTACGGCATTCGACGTTCAAGAACGAAGAATTATAACGAGGCACCATCACATGGTCCGCATGCTACGGAATATACCAAGCTGATAGCATAGCGAACATGAAAGAAATGTCACCACATGCCCAGCCTGGATGGGTTTACCTGGTCGGTGCCGGCCCCGGCGACCCGGACCTGCTCACCTGCAAAGCCGCGCGTCTGATCACTGAGGCCGATGTCATCGTGTATGACAACCTGGTGGCTCCGGCCATCCTTGAACTCGCCCGCGCTGATGCGGAACGCATCTATGCTGGCAAGCAGCGCGGCGAGCATGCGTTAGCACAGGAAGAAATCAATCATCTGCTGGTACGGCTGGCGCAAGCCGAGAAACGTGTCGTGCGCCTAAAAGGCGGCGACCCGTATATTTTTGGGCGCGGTGGCGAAGAAGTCGAAACTCTGGCAGCGGATGGCATTCCCTTCGAAGTCGTGCCCGGCGTCACCGCAGCAGCAGGCGTTGCCGCCTATGCAGGCATTCCGCTCACGCATCGCGAACATGCCCAGGCCTGCGTTTTTGTCACCGGGCACCTCAAGGACGGCAGCATGAATCTCGATTGGCCGGGCTTGGCTCGTCGTCGCCAGACGGTCGTCATCTACATGGGGCTCATGGGCCTGCCCGTGCTATGCGAAAAGCTGATGGAGCACGGCCTGCCACCCGACTGGCCTGCCGCCATCGTGCAGCATGGCACACAGCCCAGCCAGCGTACCGTCACCGGCACGTTGGCAACTTTACCTACGCTCGCCGCAGCAGCACGACTGCGCGCGCCGACACTGATCATTGTGGGCACCGTAGTTACCCTGCAGCACAAGTTGCAGTGGTTTCTTGAACAGCATGGCTGAAGAAGTCGAACTCAAACTCGCGCTGGCAGAAAAAGAGCAGCGGCGTTTTTTGCGCCATCCTTTGCTCAAGCAAGCCGTGCATCGCCAGACGGAAACACTGGACAACATTTACTACGACAC
>SCUZ01000006.1 GCA_004322535.1 Rugosibacter sp. | reverse complement strand
CTGCATGAAATTCACTCGCTCACCACCGGAGGTGCGGCGCTGATCACGGCTGCTTCCAGCAGCGTGGGCTTGGCGGCAATTCAAGTGGTTAATCGTATTGGCGGGGTTTCCATTGCCATCACACGTACCAACGAAAAACGTGACGCACTGCTCGCCGCTGGCGCGCAGCATGTCATTGTCACGAGCGAGAATGATTTAGCCGAGCGGGTTGCCGCCATCACTCGAGGCCAAGGTGCTCGCGTCGTTTTCGATCCCGTTGCCGGGCCGGGCGTGCTACCGCTCGCGGATGCGCTGGGTTACGGCGGCGAAGTCATTGTGTATGGCAACCTCAGTGGCCGCGCACATGAAACCCCCTTCCCCTATCGCGCTGCCATGAAAAATGGCGTGCGCATGCGCGGGTATTTCGTTATTCAGGATCTCGCGGATAAAACCAACCGACGCCGCGCCGCCGAATTTGTCTTGTCGGGGCTGAAAGATCGCTCCTTAAAACCGACCATCGCCAAAACTTTTCCGCTCGATCAGATTGTCGACGCGTACCGCTATCTGGAGAGCAATCAGCAGATCGGTAAAGTGGTTGTTACTGTACCGTGATGAGAAAAGGGCTGAATTAAATAAAGCAATCCGGTGCGCAGTTGGACTGCTTGATCTTCACTCCTGGTTTTTATTATTGGCTGCTGCTTGCAATGCCGTTGCGGATGTCCATTCGATGGCCAAACTGTAGCCCACGGCAAGCAAGGTCGGGCCAAGGAAGACACCGATGACGCCGAATGCCAGCACGCCCCCCAGCACACCGAGAAAGACGATGGCGAAAGGCAGCTTTGCGCCTCGGCTGATGATGAAGGGCTTAATCACGTTGTCCACGGTGCTCACCACAAAGAAGCCCCACAGGGCAACAAAAATAGCCCAGCCAAACTGGTCCTGCTGAAACAACCAGATGGCCGCGCCGCCCCAGACGATAGGCGGCCCCACCGGAATCACGGACAGGAAGAAGGTGGCGACACCCAATAGCACCGCACCAGGAACGCCGGCAATGGCAAATCCGACAGCAGCCAGCACGCCTTGCGCCAGCGCGGTGCCAAGGATGCCGTAGACCACTCCCGTTACCGTACCGCGAGCAATGCCCAGCAAGTAAAGTGCGCGACTGCCAGCCAGATGTTCCAGAGTGATGTAGAGGCGTGAGGCCAGCGCTTCGCCATGAAGAAAAAAGAAGAAGGAAAGAAATACGGAGATGCCTATATCCAGCACCCCCTTACCCATCAGACGCCCCCCTGCAAGCGCCGCTGCTTGCGCTGGCTCTGCAAACCTTTCCAGCGTATGTGTCAGTTGCTGGCCATCATGCGCTAACTGCTGCCAGTAATCGTGAACCATCTGGCCTGCGAGAGGCAGACTGGTCAGCCAGACAGGCGCATCGGGCAGCCCGTTTTTAAGCAAGGCAGTAGCCACGCGCGCGAGCTCGGTGACATTGTCGACCAGTGCCAGGGCGACGGCAGTCACCGGCCCCAATAGCGCCAGGGTAACAAGCAATGTCATCAGGCTTGCTGCAAAAATACGCCGTTCTCCCAGCAATCGATTCAGTGATAGAAAAACCGGCCAGCTGGTAGACACCAGGATAGCCGCCCAGATCAGCGCCGTCAGGAATGGCCAAAGTACCAGCACGCAACCAGCCACCAGCAGTACAAGGGCGAGATGGGTAAGGATGAGATCAGAATATTTTTTTTGCATACCAGTACGGTGTCATTGGCTCACCGATGCGCTGAGCCTGTTGAAGGCAGGGCAACAGCGTGGCGATGGTCAAGGGTGGCAGAAAGATTTTTTGCGAGCGAAATACGTCCACTAAAATACGCCCAATTCATTCCAGATTAAATCACGGAATTCAAGCCTGAAAAATTTGCATCGCCTTTCATTTGCCAAAAGAAGAAAGTGCCTCCTGCAGGTCGCCTTGCTGATGCGGCACCATCAGTACATGATGGCCTTAGAATCACGAACATGCCACAAACATAGCATGCCGTAAACTAACGCCCCACTTCAGGAGAACACTATGCAAGTCAAAGCTGCCGTTGCCTATCAGGCTGGCGCCCTGTTATCGATTGAAACCGTTGATCTGGCCGGTCCCAAAATGGGCGAAGTGCTAGTGGAAATCAAAGCTTCCGGCGTGTGCCATACCGATGCGTTCACTTTGTCGGGCGATGACCCTGAAGGCATTTTTCCGGCGATTCTTGGCCACGAGGGGGCAGGTGTGGTGGTCGAGGTGGGCGCTGGCGTAACTAGTGTCAAGCCAGGGGATCATGTGATTCCGTTGTACACGCCAGAGTGCCGGCAATGCGAATATTGTCTCTCGCAAAAGACCAATCTGTGCCAGGCGATTCGCACCACACAAGGCCAGGGGTTGATGCCTGATGGCACCAGCCGCTTTAGCCTGAACGGCAAGCCCGTTTTTCATTACATGGGCACGTCGACCTTCGCACAGTATTCGGTGATGCCTGAAATCGCCGTCGCCAAAATCCGCGAGGATGCGCCCTTTGACAAGGTGTGTTATATCGGTTGCGGTGTCACTACGGGTGTTGGTGCAGTAATCAATACGGCCAGGGTTCAGCCGGGCGACCGTGTCGTGGTGTTCGGTTTGGGCGGCATCGGGCTGAATGTGATTCAGGGGACACGCATGGTGGGTGCGAGCATGATTGTCGGCGTGGATATCAACCCATCGCGCCAGGCGCTGGCTGAAAAATTCGGCATGACGCACTTTGTGAATCCGCGTGAAGTCGAAGGTGATCTGGTTCCCTATCTCGTCAGCCTGACCAAGGGCGGTGCGGATCACAGTTTTGAATGTGTCGGCAATGTTGATCTGATGCGCCAGGCGCTGGAATGCTGCCATAAGGGCTGGGGCGTGAGCACAATCGTCGGCGTGGCGGGTGCGGGCAAGGAAATCTCTACCCGTCCTTTTCAGTTGGTTACCGGCCGCGTCTGGCAAGGCTCGGCCTTTGGGGGCGCGAGAGGCCGCACGGATGTGCCCAGGATTGTGGATTGGTATATGGAAGGCAAGATCAACATTGATGATCTGATTACCCATGTGATGCCGATAGAGCATATCAACGAGGCCTTTGATTTGATGCACAAGGGGAAATCGATTCGCTCTGTGGTGACATTTTAACGACGTGCCGCTGAGAAAGCTCTTTGCTGCGCGAACTAGCTAGCTGGTGGAGATAAAAGCTTCCGGCATGTGCCACGCTGATGCGTTCATCTTCACCTTGTCGGGCAATGACTCCGCAGGCATTTTCCGGCGATTCTCCGCCATGAGGGCGAGGATATCAACCCGTCTGGTCAGGCGTTGGAGTGGCCATAAAAGCTAAAGTATGAGCACAATCGTTGCCGGTAGGGGTAAGGAAATTTCTATCCGCCTCTCTTTCATCTGGTGACCGGTCGTGTCTACTTTGATTTGTGATGCACGGGGGAAATCGATTCGTTCCGTAGTGACGCTTTAACGACTGGCGTCTTGCCATGCGGAGACCTTGATGACATCTCGGCAAAGCCAATCCCAAAAAATCGACCCTGCCATGCAGCTAATAAGCCAATAATTACAGCTAAATACCACATAACCGCGTAAGATGCTGGCCTTCCCGCGTATGCTGCGTTATCTGTGCCGCATTATTCTTTGCTGCCTCTTGTTTTTGCTACCCCTTTGTTATGACCGAGACTCTCACCACCCATCTTGCCCATGCGTTTGCCGCCCGTGAAACGCTCATGGCACAATTGCTTGCCGAAAAAACCGACGCTTATCGGCTGTTTCACGGCACCGTTGAAGGTCACTCAGGCCTCACTGTGGATCGTTATGGCGATTTGCTGTTGGTGCAATGCTTTCACAGCCCGCTCACGCCAGAATTATTGGCGGAACTCACCGCGTTTTATGCTGAAAAGCTGCCTGCATTAGCGTTGGTATACAACGATCGCAGCCAAGCCAACTCACGTATCGCCAATGCACTGACCGCCGAGCAACTTGACATCGCCAGCGCGCCACGCGAAGCGCACGAGATGGACGTGACGTATCGTATTCAAGGACGTCACGCTGGACAAGACCCTTGGTTGTTTCTCGATCTGCGCGCCGCGCGGCGGCGGGTGATGCAAGAAATTGCGGGTAAATCACTGCTCAACCTGTTCGCTTATACCTGTGGCGTCGGCATTGCCGCAGCCAAAGCGGGGGCACGGTTTGTGGTGAATGTTGATTTTTCAGATTCCAGCTTGAAAATCGGCAAGGAAAATGCACGATATAACACCTTGCCAGTCCGCCCGCGCTTCATCAAAAGTGACGCCTTTGCTGCCATGCGCCAGCTTTCAGGACTGGGTCAAGCCGAGTTCGTGCGTGGTAAACGCATGCCGCCTTTTCCTAAGCTCGAAGCGCAAACCTTTGACTGCGTTTTCCTTGACCCACCGAGTTATGCCAAAAGCCTTTTTGGCGTGGTGGATCTCGTCAATGATTACGCCTCAGTCTTCAAGCCCGCGCTGTTGTGCACGAATGAAGGTGGTACGCTAATTTGCACCAACCATGTCGCGAACGTCTCTCGAGACATTTGGCTTGATCAACTGCAGCGTAGTGCTACTAAAGCGGGCCGGCCGATTCGTGAATTTGAATGGATTTTGCCGGAAACGGATTTTCCCAGCATGGATGGCGAGCCTCCCCTTAAAATGGTGCTTTTGCGCGTTTAAATTGCACGATCATGGCTTAAACGTGCCGTTAATATAGGGTAACCCCAAGCTAATCCCTATGATTTGGCTTGGAAATCTGCGATAATGCGGGCCGAATCAGCTACACGCCGTGGCTATACGTTGCTTTTTCCTGATTTACACTGATTTACTTCGGCTTCATCGCCTCTTCTGCCTTACTCTGCGCTACGCAGGATCACCATGACAACTACTACTGACACTCCCATCGGGTTCGCCCAACTCGGGTTGAAACCCGCTTTACTCTCCGCTTTGGCTGAAGTCGGCTACGAGACTCCCTCGCCTATTCAAGCCGCCTGCATTCCTCCATTGCTGGCAGGGTTGGACGTGCTCGGTGAAGCGCAAACCGGCACTGGCAAAACAGCCGCCTTTGCCCTGCCCTTGCTGCAAAAAATTGATGTATCAATAGCTAAACCACAAGCGTTGATTCTGACGCCTACGCGCGAACTGGCTATCCAGGTGGCCGAGGCATTGCAGCGCTATGCCAAGCACATCCCCGGTTTTCACGTCTTGCCGGTATACGGTGGGCAGAGCATGGTGGTGCAGTTGCGTCAGCTCTCGCGCGGCGCGCATGTCATCGTCGGCACGCCCGGCCGAGTGATGGACCACCTTGAGCGCAAGAGTCTTGTCCTCGACAAGCTCAGTTTTATGGTGCTGGACGAAGCTGATGAAATGTTGCGCATGGGCTTTATTGACGATGTGAAATGGATTCTCGAACACACCCCCGCCTCACGGCAAACGGCGCTGTTTTCTGCCACCATGCCCGACGTGATTCGCCGCGTGGCACATCAGCATTTACGTGATCCCAAAGAAATAAAAATCCGTTCGGCGACCAGCACCGTGGTCACCACACAACAGTTTTATTGCCAAACCCACGGTGGGCAAAAGATCGAAGCATTGACGCGTATTCTGGAAGTTGAAGCTGACTTTGACGCCGCAATTATTTTTGTGCGTACCAAGATCGCGACGGTTGAACTGGCTGACAAGCTCGAAGCACGCGGCTATGCCGTGGCAGCGCTAAATGGTGATATGACGCAAGGCTTGCGGGAACAAGTCATCGAGCGTCTGAAAAGCGGCAGCCTCGATATTGTGGTGGCTACGGATGTTGCCGCGCGCGGCATTGACGTGTCGCGTGTCAGCCATGTGATCAACTATGACGTGCCCAACGACACCGAAGCCTATGTGCATCGTATCGGCCGCACAGGCCGTGCGGGCCGCACGGGGCGCGCCATTTTATTCATCACTCCGCGCGAAATGCATATGCTGAAAGTGATCGAGCGCGCCACACGGCAGAAGATCGAACCACTTGCCATGCCTACGCCTGGCGAAGTTGCCAACCGCCGTGTAGCGCAATTTACGCAACAGATTCTGGACACCCTCAAAACCGAGAAACTGGATTTCTTTTTTGATGTGATTCGCAACATGGAAACCGACCATAACATCGGTGCCCGTGAAATTGCCACCGCACTGGCTTGGCTTGCTCAACGCGAACGGCCACTGCAGCTGGCCGGCGCAGCCGCAGTTGATTTAACGCCGCCGCCAGCACGCAATGAGCGCACGTTTGACCGTAATGAGCGCTCGGGTGAACGCTCATTCGACCGGCCTGAGCGCTCGTCAAGTCGCACCGACCGTTCAAGCGAACGATCAAGCGAAAGACCCGCGCGCGAAAATCGTGAGCAGACATCTGCATCACAGCACACCTATGCCGCAGGCGCTCTCGCCCGTTACCGTATCGAAATCGGCCGCAATCAAGGCGTGTTGCCCAAAGAAATTGTTGGTGCCATTGCCAACGAAGGCGGCATCGACGGCAAACAAATCGGCCAGATCAACCTGTTTGATGATTTCAGTACCGTTGAATTGCCCGCCAATCTACCCGCAGATGTCATGGATGTGTTGCGCCGCATTCGCGTGCGTCAGTTTGCGTTAAAAGCTCGAATTACCGAGCCGGGTGAATATCCGGATACTCGCCCCCCCCGTCCTGCAGGCCCGGTACGGGCGAAAAAGGAATGGGGCGGAAAAACCGATGGCAAAAAGCCTGAATGGAAAAAACGCGACCGCTGAAAAGAAAGTCAACCTGGAGAACATGAATGCCGATTTACTCGCTGACTGACAAACAGCCGGTTATCGGCAAAAACGTCTGGATTGCGCCGAATGCCACGGTCATCGGCAATGTGCACCTGGCCACTAACGCCAGCATCTGGTGGAACGCTGTATTGCGCGGCGACAATGATCCGATTCGCATTGGTGAAAACAGCAATATTCAAGACGGCTCGGTGCTGCATACCGACGAAGGCGTGCCGCTGACAGTAGGCGCAAATGTTACCGTCGGCCACCTGGTCATGCTGCATGGCTGCACTATCGGCGAAGGATCTCTCATCGGTATCAAAAGCGTGATTCTGAATGGCGCGGTGATCGGCGAACAAAGCCTGATTGGTGCCAATTCGTTGATTCCCGAAGGCCGCATTATTCCGCCGCGTTCGCTAGTAATGGGTTCGCCGGGCAAGGTGGTACGTGAATTGAGAGATGCCGAAGTGGCGAAGATTTTGTACAGCGGGGAGATCTATATGGCCAATGCCAGCCGCTACCGCAAACAGCTTGCGCTGATTGCAAACCCGGTAGAAAGCTCAGCAGCTTGATTGGCTAGGTGCCTGAAAAGTCGGCGCTGGTGACACGATGGCACGCAGCTTTGAATTCATCGTGGGATAGATCTTTTGGGTACAGCCGCTTTAGGCACAGCGGCGGGTTGAGCGGATTGTGCCTGTTGCGGCACCTGAACAAATATCTCGCCGTTTTTGATCATGCCCAGCTCAAACCGCGCACGTTCCTCAATCGCATCCAGGCCGGACTTTAAATCGCGCACTTCGGCATCCAGCCCGGCGTTACGCTCTTCCAGTTTCTGATTAGCCTCGCGCTGCGCGTCCAATTGCCGGCTGGTATCCCAAACGCGAAGCCAGCCGCCCTTGCCCAGCCACAATGGGTATTGCAACAGGGCGATGAGGACGACTAGCAGCCAGGTCAGCCGGCTCATTGAGCAGGGATTTATTTACGCAGGTTGTAAAACGCGCCAAGACCAGGGTAACCACCTGTGCCGCCGAGATCTTCCTCAATGCGCAGCAGCTGGTTGTACTTGGCGATGCGGTCCGAGCGAGATAGCGACCCTGTCTTGATCTGCAAGGCATTCAGGCCCACGGCAATATCAGCAATGGTTGAATCCTCGGTCTCCCCCGAGCGATGCGAAATGACGGATGTGTAGCCCGCGCGCTTGGCCATTTCGACAGCAGCGAAAGTCTCGGTCAACGTGCCGATCTGATTGATCTTGATGAGAATGGAATTGGCGATGCCTTGCTGAATGCCTTCACTGAGAATTTTGGGATTGGTGACGAACACATCGTCGCCGACGATTTGCACTTTCTTGCCCAGACGCTCGGTGAGTAGCTTCCAGCCTGGCCAATCAGCCTCGCTCATGCCGTCTTCAATGCTGATAATGGGATAGCGGTCGGCCAGTGTCGCCAGATAATCTGTAAAACCCTCGGAAGAGAGTTCGAGTTTTTCAGAGGCGAGCACATAGCGGCCGTCACGGTAAAACTCGGAGGCGGCACAATCCAGTGCCAGCACCACATCCTGGCCCGGCGTGTAGCCCGCGGCCTCGATGGCGCGCAGGACGAGTTCGATCGCTTCATCATTACCCGATACATTCGGCGCAAAGCCGCCTTCGTCGCCCACGGTGGTGGGGTAGCCCTTCTTGTCCACCAGTTTTTTCAGGTGCTGGAAAACTTCGGCGCCGCAACGCAGCGCTTCGCGGAAGGACTGCGCGCCGACCGGCACGATCATGAATTCCTGAATATCCAGATTATTGTTGGCGTGCGCGCCGCCATTGATGACATTCATCATCGGCACCGGCATTTGCATCGGGCCGGAACCACCAAAGTAGCGATACAAGGGCAGGCCAGCTTCTTCCGCGGCCGCTTTGGCTACCGCCATCGAGACGGCCAGAATGGCATTGGCACCGAGGCGCGATTTGTTGTCCGTGCCATCCAGCTCAATCAGCGATTGATCAATAAAGGCTTGCTCTTCAGCATCCAGCCCGATGATGGTTTCAGAAATTTCGGTGTTCACATTTTCAACGGCGCGCTCGACGCCTTTGCCGAGGTAACGACCGGTATCGCCATCGCGCAGCTCGATGGCTTCACGCGAGCCGGTGGATGCACCCGATGGCACGGCAGCGCGGCCCATGATGCCGGATTCGAGCAACACGTCCGCTTCGACAGTAGGATTGCCGCGCGAATCCAGAATTTCGCGGGCGACGACATCGACAATTGCACTCATGGTAATCCTTGGAAGAGTTGTTAAAAATGTGCTGCAAAGCCGCGGCGTTTAACCGCAGCATCCAGTTCAAGCAAAGTTTCCAGAAGTTCCGGCATATCCGCTAGCGGCCAGGCATTGGGGCCATCCGATAATGCTTCGGCAGGGTTGGGGTGGGTTTCCATGAACAACCCGGAAATACCCACCGCCACTGCCGCACGCGCCAACACAGGAACAAACTCGCGTTGCCCGCCGGAAGATGCGCCCTGCCCGCCTGGCAATTGCACGGAATGCGTTCCATCAAATACCACAGGGCAAGCGGTTTCGCGCATGATGGCCAGGCTGCGCATATCGGAGACCAGATTGTTGTAGCCGAATGACACACCACGTTCGCAGACCATGATGGTGTCGGCTCCTGCATTCGCTTCTTTGGCTTTGGCAACGACGTGTTTCATATCGCCCGGCGCAAGAAACTGACCCTTCTTGATATTCACCGGCTTGCCTGACGCCGCGCAAGCCTGAATGAAATCCGTTTGGCGACACAGAAAAGCCGGCGTTTGCAGCACATCGACCACGCTGGCAACAGCCGCAATCTCGTCTTCTGCATGCACGTCGGTCAACACCGGCACGCCAATTTGTTGTTTAACCTCGGCAAGAATCGCCAGGCCAGTGTCCATACCCAACCCGCGAAAGGACTTGCCGGAGCTGCGATTGGCCTTGTCGTAAGATGATTTGTAGATAAAGTTAATGCCTAACGTGGCGCAAATTTCTTTCAATTGCCCTGCCGTATCCAGCGCCATCTGCCGGGATTCGATAACGCATGTGCCCGCGATGAGGAACAAGCGTTGATCCAGGCCGGCATCGAAATGGCAGAGCTTCATGCTTTAACCTGCTGAGTATTCTTTGCTTGCCGCACCCCAGGGGTATTTGCTTCGCGGCGTGCCATTAGCGCCGACTTTACGTAAGCAATGAACAGCGGATGGCCGTTACGCGGGTTGGATGTGAATTCCGGATGGAACTGACACCCGACAAACCACGGATGCTGGCTTTCCGATAGCTCAACCATTTCGCATAGTGGCTTGCCTTCGGCTGAAACGCCGGAAACAATCAACCCGGCCTGCTCCAAGCGCGGCAGGTAAGCATTATTCACTTCGTAGCGATGGCGATGACGTTCGGTAATCACGTCTTGGCCGTAGATTTTGCGGGCTAGTGAGCCCTCTTTGAGCAGGCATTTTTGTCCGCCGAGACGCATGGTGCCGCCCATATCGGAATGAGCATCGCGCTGTTCGATTTTGCCTTCATGATCCAGCCATTCGGTAATCAGCGCAATCACCGGATGCGGATTAGCGGCATCAAATTCCGTACTGTGCGCATCAGCCAGTCCAGCGACATTGCGCGCAAACTCGATCACGGCAAGCTGCATGCCCAAGCAGATGCCAAGATACGGCACCTTGTTTTCACGTGCGTAGCGAATGGCCGCAATCTTGCCTTCGGTACCGCGCCGACCAAAGCCGCCGGGAACAAGAATCGCATCCATGGCTACCAGCACATCACAACCGTGCTTTTCCAGCATTTCGGAATCAATGTAATGCACCTTCACTCGGCTACGCGTGTGGATGCCTGCATGCACGAGGGCTTCGGTCAGGGATTTATAGGATTCGGTGAGATCGACATACTTGCCGACAAAGGCGATATTCACTTGGTCTTCCGGATGTTCAAGTGCATCAATCAGCTTGTTCCAGACGGAGAGATCAGCCGCCCGAGCGAGGATGCCCAGCGTGTGGCAGACAATTTCGTCCAGCATCTGGTCGTGCAGCATGGATGGAATCTTGTAAATACTGTCGGCATCGAGTGCGGAAATCACGGCTTCCGGCTGCACATTGGTGAATAGCGCAATTTTTGCGCGCTCGTCCGCTGGTAAAGGTCGGTCGGCACGGCACAGCAGAATATCCGGCTGAATACCAATCTGGCGCAGTTCTTTCACCGAGTGCTGGGTCGGCTTGGTTTTCAATTCACCTGCCGTAGGTATCCAGGGTACCAATGTGAGATGGATGTAACAGGCATTATTTTTACCTTCCTGAATACCCATTTGACGAATAGCCTCGAGGAACGGCAGGGATTCAATATCACCCACCGTACCGCCGACTTCGACAATCGCCACATCTGCACCTTCAGCACCGCGCTTGATGTACTGTTTTATTTCATCGGTAATATGAGGAATTACTTGAACAGTTTTTCCTAAGTAATCGCCACGACGCTCTTTTTTTATAACCGATTCGTAAATCTGGCCAGTGGTGAAATTATTGCGACGGCCCATCTTGGCACTGGTAAATCGCTCATAATGGCCAAGATCAAGATCGGTTTCGGCACCATCTTCGGTGACGAATACCTCACCATGCTGGAATGGCGACATGGTGCCGGGATCGACATTGATGTAGGGATCAAGCTTGAGATGCGTGATCTTGAGGCCACGCGATTCGAGAATCGCGCCCAAACTTGCAGCAGCGATGCCTTTGCCCAGACTGGACACGACACCACCGGTAACGAAAACATATTTAGCCATAAAAATGCAGGTGCGGGAAATTTCAATGATAGCGGAAATTTTTACCCGCGAAGAAAATCTTCGCCAGATGGACGATTTGGCAAAGGCAAAAAATCCCGCTGACACCAAATAGGCAAAAAAATGCCTCTTGATGGCAAGCATCAAGAAGATGCTGCGCAGTATAATTTTGCCTTTTCAAAGTTAAGGGATTTTCATGGAAGCCGAACGCATCAATGCCGTTGCCAACCACATCAGCAACCTGAAAATGCGTGCTCAAGAACTACGGAGGTATCTTTGACCACGATGCCAAGGCATCGCGGCTTGAAGAAATCATTGGCTTACTAGAAGACCCAAAAATCTGGGACGATGCGGAAAAAGCACAAGCTTTGGGCCGGGAACGCAAAACCCTGGAATCCGTTGTGCTGAGCCTGGATCGGATCACGCAGCAACTGATCGACGGACACGAGTTATTTGATCTGGCCAAAGGCGAGGATGACGAAGAGACGCTCATCGCAGTCGAAAACGATTTGGTTGCCATAGAACAGGAAGTCAGCGGCCTTGAATTCCGCCGCATGTTCAACAACCCGGCTGATGCCAATAACTGCTTTATTGATATACAGGCCGGCGCGGGCGGCACCGAAGCATGCGACTGGGCCAGCATGTTGCTCAGGCAATACTTGCGCTACTGCGAAATCAAGGGCTTCAAAGTGGAAGTACTCGAAGAAACTGAAGGCGATGTGGCCGGAATTCGCAGCGCCTCGCTGAAAATCACGGGGGACTACGCTTACGGTTTATTACGCACCGAAACAGGCGTGCATCGCCTGGTGCGCAAAAGCCCTTTTGATTCGTCGGGCGGGCGACACACCTCATTTGCCAGCTTGTATGTGTACCCTGAAATTGACGATTCCATAGAAATCGATATCAATCCGGCCGATTTGCGCGTCGATACCTTTCGCGCCAGTGGTGCGGGCGGCCAGCACATCAACAAAACCGATTCGGCTATCCGCATCACGCATATGCCGTCCGGCATCGTCGTGCAATGTCAGAATGACCGCTCGCAGCATCGCAACCGTGCCGAAGCCATGACAATGTTGAAGTCACGCCTGTATGAAGAAGAAATGCGCAAAAGAAAAGCTGCCGCCGACAAACTCGAAGCCGGCAAGACTGACGTCGGCTGGGGGCACCAGATTCGCAGCTACGTGTTAGATCAAAGCCGTATCAAGGATTTACGCACCAATGTCGAAACCTCGAACACGCAAAAAGTGCTCGATGGCGATCTTGACCCATTTATTGAAGCCAGCCTGAAACAAGGCGTGTAATTTCTCACGCCATAATTTCATGCAACCATTTCACGCAAACACCGGACGATTCCCATGAGCGAACAACCTGTTATTCCTGCCGATGAAAACCGCCTGATCGCTGAACGGCGCGAAAAGCTCACTGCATGGCGCGCGTCAGGCCAGGCCTTTCCCAACGATTTTTCCCGCGAAAACCTTGCGGGGCGCTTGGATGAACTCTACGCCACAAAAACTCGCGAAGAACTTGAAGCGACACCGATCACCGTCAAAGTGGCCGGCCGCATCATGCTCAAGCGCGTGATGGGCAAGGCCAGTTTCGCGACGATTCAGGATATGTCCGGACGCATTCAGCTTTTCATCAGCAACGATTCCATCGGCGAAGCGGAACACAGTGCATTCAAACATTGGGATAGCGGTGACATCATTGGCTGCACAGGCACATTGATGAAAACCAAAACCGGTGAGCTCACTGTACATTGCAGCGAGATTCGTCTGCTGACCAAATCCTTGCGACCGCTGCCGGAAAAATTTCATGGCTTGACCGATATCGAGCAGAAATATCGCAATCGCTATGTCGACCTCATCACCAACGAGCAGACACGCCTCACTTTCGTTGCACGCAGCCGTATGGTGCAATCCATCCGCAACTACATGACGCATCACGGTTTTCTGGAAGTCGAAACGCCGATGATGCACCCAATTCCCGGTGGTGCAGCAGCCAAACCCTTCAAGACGCATCACAATGCGCTGGACATGGAATTGTTCTTGCGCATTGCACCTGAACTATATCTGAAGCGCCTCGTCGTCGGCGGTTTCGAGAAAGTGTTCGAAGTCAATCGCAATTTCAGGAACGAAGGACTCTCGCCACGCCATAACCCCGAATTCACCATGATGGAGTTTTACGAAGCCTATACCGGCTATCGTCAACTGATGGACTTCACCGAAGGTCTGTTGCGCCATTCGGCACGCGAGGCGTTGGGCACCGAAGTGTTCGAATATCAAGGCCGCACGCTGGATTTATCCAAACCCTTTGCTCGCTTCACCATCGTCGGCGCCATTAATCGGTATCACCCCGGTTATTCATTTGAGCAACTAAATGACATCGCCTGGCTGCGGCAAAAGCTGGCTGATCTGAAGTGCGACCTTAACGCCCCCCATCTTTGCAATGCTGGACTAGGCGGCTTGCAACTGGCCTTGTTCGAAGAAACCACCGAAGCCGAATTGTGGGAACCCACCTACATCATCGACTATCCCGCCGAAGTCTCGCCCCTGGCGCGGCGCAGTGACAGTAATCCGGAAGTCACCGAACGTTTTGAACTGTTTATTGTCGGCCGCGAAATCGCCAACGGTTTTTCCGAATTGAACGATCCGGAAGACCAGGCTGCGCGCTTTCAGGAACAATCCAAAGCCAAGGAAGCCGGTGATGAGGAAGCCATGTTTTATGACGCCGACTACATTCGCGCCCTTGAATATGGCTTGCCACCCACCGGCGGCTGCGGTATCGGCATCGACCGGCTAATCATGCTGCTCACCGATTCCGCCTCCATCCGCGATGTGATCCTGTTCCCGCAAATGCGTCCTGAATAAAGCAAAGCCGCCGTCCTGCCAGCGCCGACTTTTTTATGCACAGCAAGCATAAAGCCCTGGTCATCGGCGCAGGACTCGCAGGCGTTGCGATCAGCGAACGGCTGGCCAAGCGTGGCTGGCAGGTTGATCTATATGAGCGCAACGCCGCACCGGCGCAAGAAGCTTCGGGCAACCCTTCCGGCGTACTGCTGCCGCTGCTGACCAGAGATGATGCGCCAGCGGCGCGGCTTTCACGTGCCTGCTACCTGTATGCGCTGCGCCGTTTGACTGAGCTTCCTGGCGTGCGCTGGTCGCCCTGCGGTGTGCTGCATATTGCGCGCGATGCCGAACATGAATTGCTGCAATGTGCCACGCTAAATGACTTGAATCTGCCTGTGAAGCTGGTCAGCTTTCTAAATCATGCAGCTGCCGAAGCGCAAATAGGCCGCCCACTGGCACATGGCGGCTGGTGGTTCCCTGAAGGAGGCTGGGTCGACCCGGTGAGTTTATGCAACGCCCTGCTTGCGTTAGGTGGTGAACGCATCGAAACGCACTATAGCGTCACAGTGGCACGGCTAGAGCAAACCATCGATGGCTGGCAGATATTTGACAGCGCCGATAATTTGCTGGGCAGCGCGCCGCATCTGATTCTTGCGAATGCTCAGGCGGCCCAAGCATTATTGCCCTGCCCCGTGCCTCTGACGCTCCTGCCAATACGTGGCCAGATCAGCTATCTGGAAAAACTGGCAGGTAATGACAATCACCCACCGCTGCGTCATGTGCTCTGCCGCTCCGGCTATTTAACACCGCCAGAATCAGGCGCTATCTGTATTGGCGCCAGCTTCGACAGCGGCGACAGCGATCTGCAAAGCCGCTTGAGCGATCATGAAGGCAACCTGCAACGTCTTGAAGAACTACTGCCAGGCGCAGCGCTTGGCATTGATGCCCGTTCACTGACAGGTCGCGTCGGCATACGCTCGACGGCACGCGATCGCGTACCGCTAGTCGGTACCCTCCCCGCGCCGCTATCGGCCAAAGACATGGAGCAAGCCACGCTCGCTACCATGCCACGCATCCCGGGGTTGCATGTGCTGCTCGGCCTCGGCGCACGCGGTCTGGTCTGGGCACCGCTGGTAGCTGAATTGCTGGCCAGCCAGTTAGCAGGCGAGCCTTTGCCGCTTGAACCAGCGCTGGTCAAGCGGATTGACCCCGCACGTTTTTATCTGCAGGCGTTGCGGCGTAAAAATGTTAGCAACAGCGCTGATCTGTAACAACAAGTATCGTTTTCCCCATTGTCTGTTTGACTGAGTTATGCTGTTTGTTCGTTGAAATGGCTCAGGAGAGTTTTATGCAAACCACACCATCCCAATCCCGTACCCACCCGTTAATACTCACTGCAGCCATCGCAGTGACTGCCGTTGCTTTGGCTGGCGTAGGTGTACTGACTGGCATACTGCCGAATCCAGCGGCCGCTCCCAAGCCTGAAACGCCTATCAATCAGACACAGGAACTCGCTGCAGAAAAAACTGCCGAGTTTGCCGATCCCATCAAAATTGCAGACTCAACAGAATCCGTCATGCCAGGCGAATCGGCAAAGCATGTTCAACCTGAAAGTTACGCGCCTGCGAAGAAACATGTGGCCAAAAAAGCGAAACCTGCCGTCTCACCAGCGCCGACTTCTGCAGCTGCACCCTCCGCAAAGTGCCATGACTGTGGTGTTGTCGAGCAAATCCGCACACTGACCGTTGAGCCTGACGGCAGCGGCGTGGGCGGTGTTGCTGGTGGCGTGGTGGGTGGCTTGCTGGGTAATCAGGTCGGCCAAGGCCGCGGCCGTACAGTCGCCACCGTCGCCGGCGTGTTGGGCGGCGCGCTGGCCGGCAACAAGATTGAAAAAACCATGAAGAAAAAACAGACTTACGAGACGGTAGTACGCTATGAAGATGGCACCACGCAGGTCTTCCCTAGCGAGACATCACCCGGATGGCGCGAAGGTGACAAAGTTCGCCTGGACAACGGCACACTCATCAGCCGCTAATCTTCCACAAACCCATCATCAAAACGCTTCCCGGTCATCGCGACTCGGAAGCGTTTTTTTATCCAGCCATTTATCAGGCCAGCACAGAATTCAATCGCTCAAGCACTCGCTCGCGCCCCAGCACTTCCAACACGGCATCAATCGCCGGAGATTGCGGCAAACCGAGCAAGGCAACACGCAGGGGAATTGCTACCTGCGGCATTTTCAACCCGAGTTCGGCAGCCGTCTGTTTCACCAACTGTCCTAGCTCAGCCGCTTGCCATGTGCAATCCGTTAAGCGATTGCGCAGAGCCGCCAAAGCATTGCGTGCAATCTCCGTTAGATGTTGCGCACGAGCTTCTTCGCTCGCATGCACCAGCACATAAAACGGGTGTACTGCGTCAGCCAGTTCGTTCAGATTACCCGCCCGGTCACGGTAAAGCGCAGCCACCTTGGCAACGTCCGGGCCACCCTCTGTTGCGACGCCTTGCCGTGCCAAACGGCGCACAACCTCAGCCGCCAAGCGTTGCGGGTCAGCTGCCTTGATGTAATGCGCGTTAAGCCAATTGAGTTTTTCGGTATTGAATTGCGCGGCTGACGCGGTGATGTGATCAAGATCGAACCACTGCGTGAACTGTTCCATGCTGAACACTTCCTCATCGCCATGCGACCAGCCAAGACGAGCCAGATAGTTCAGCACGGCCTCAGGCAAATATCCATCGTCGTCATACTGCATCACCGACACCGCACCATGCCGTTTGGACAATTTCTGACCATCGTCGCCAAGGATCATCGACAGATGCGCGTAACAAGGCACGGGCGCACCCAGTGCCTGCAGCAGATTGATCTGTCGCGGCGTGTTGTTGACATGATCGTCGCCACGAATCACATGGGTGATTGCCATATCCCAGTCATCCACCACCACGCAAAAGTTATAGGTCGGCGTGCCATCGGCGCGGGCGATAATGAAATCGTCCAATTCGCCATTGGAAAACACAATCCGCCCTTTGACTTGGTCGTCCCAAACCACCGCACCATCGGTCGGATTACGAAAGCGCACGACGGGTGGCACGCCGTCTGGCACTAGCGCCAAGGTTTTGCCAGCATCAGGGCGCCAGCGGCCATCGTAACGCGGTTTTTCTTTACGCGCTTCCTGTTCGGCACGCAGCGCATCCAGTTCGTCCCGCGTGGTGTAGCAAAGATAGGCAGTCCCTGCCGCCAACATTTCGTCTATCACTTGTTTGTAACGCGTGATGCGCTGCATCTGGTAAAACGGGCCTTCATCATGGTTTAGCCCCAACCATTGCATGCCATCGAGAATTGCCTTTACGGCTTCGGGTGTTGAGCGCTCGACATCCGTATCTTCAATGCGCAGAATAAACTTTCCGCCATGTCGCTGGGCGTAGGCCCATGAAAACAAGGCAGTGCGAGCCCCGCCAATATGCAGGAAACCGGTCGGACTAGGGGCAAAACGGGTGCGTACAGTCATAAGAATAAAAACGAACGGAAGATGGAGACGCTTGATTTTACGTCATCCCGGACGCCAGGCGATTGACCTGATAGCCCATCTATGATTAAATGCTAGGCTCTTTTCGCGGGCGGTTAACTCAGCGGTAGAGTGCCACCTTCACACGGTGGAAGCCACTGGTTCGATCCCAGTACCGCCCACCAGGCAGCGTGATTTTCACTACACTGTTGCATAAAATGATCATTGACTCACTGTAAGCAGGCGATTTAAAAACGTTATAAGAATTTAGTAGCTAAAAACGAATTAACACACGAATATGTCAGAATTGGCCCCTTTGCTGCACTCTGTTACAGTTCGGCAAGGATCTCGATAGATCGTAATTACTACTGTTATAATGTAATCAATGGCGTTTCCATGACTAAAGAAACAAAAGAACTAGTTTATTGCTACCACTGTCGCACGCATCATCCACGTGAAGAAATGCGCCGGATGGTTACCAAGACAGGCACCCGTTGGCGTTGCATTCGGAGCATCGAAGCAACTCAACGTGGTCTTGAGGCTCGTGAAGCGTATGGCCGGCAAGTGTCTGAAATGAACAAAGCCGAATCCAAAGCGCGTGCCCAACGCTTGAATAGTGCCCTGCAGGAAAAATAATCCTCAGGCACAACGCCGTGACACAACCTGAAACACGGGTTGAGAGAGTCCTGTTGAAACAGAACTTGCTTGATACCTAGCCAGGTTACCGCAAAACTTTAACGTTGCTGACCGTCATGCAAACCCAAAAGACGTTGCTTGTGGTTTATCACTCAGTGACAGGTGGTACTCGGCAGATGGCTCAGGCCTTGATCAAAGGCGCCAAAGACTCTGACACAGAAGGAAAGATTCTCGCACAGCTCAAATTGGCGTCAGAAACTTCAGCAGATGATGCGCTTGCTGCTGACGCTTATGTTTTTGCGACACCAGAAAATCTTGGCGCGGTTTCCGGGTTGATGAAAGACTTCTTTGACCGCTGCTATTACCCAGCGCTCGAAAAAATCACTGGCCGAGCCTATGCCACGATGATTTGCGCGGGCAGCGATGGGCACAATGCTGCTCGACAGATTGAGCGTATTACCACAGGTTGGCGATTGCGTGCTGTTGCAGATCCGCTGATTGTCTGCACGCACGCACAAACGGCAGAGGAGATTCTGCGTCCAAAAACCATTTCAACGGAAGACCTTCTGCGCTGCGAAGCACTCGGCAGCCTCATGGCAAATGGGTTAACGCTGGGTGTTTTTTAACCTCCCGCCAATCCATCCCCAATCCTCACCAATCCCCACACCATGCAACCATGGTGCAGTAAAAAAACTAGACGGCGGCTTGGTCTAAATCGAATGCACGATGCAGGGCACGCACCGCCAGTTCAAGATACTTTTCATCCACGACAACTGAAATCTTGATCTCGGATGTGGAAATCATCTGGATGTTGATTCCTTCTTCAGCCAGCGTGCGGAACATTTTGCTGGCTACACCGGGATGAGAGCGCATGCCGACACCCACTGCGGATACCTTGCAAATCTTGTTATCCCCGTCAATTTTCAGCGCACCTACGTGAGGTTTTATTTGCTCTTCCAACATCTTCTTTGCTCGTGCATATTCACTGCGATTGACAGTAAATGAAAAGTCCGTCGAGCCATCATGGCCAACGTTCTGAATAATCATATCGACGTCAATATTGGCGTCGGCAATCGGACCCAGAATTTGGTAAGCAATACCGGGGCGATCAGGCACGCCCGATACGGTTAACTTGGCTTCGTCGCGATTGAATGCAATCCCTGAAATAATGGGTTGTTCCATAGTGGTATCTTCCTCAAAAGTGATCAGTGTGCCGGCAGTTTCCTGGCCTTCTTCTTCCAGGCTGGAGAGCACACGCAATTTGACCTTGTATTTTCCGGCAAACTCAACCGAGCGAATTTGCAACACCTTTGAACCCAGGCTGGCCATTTCCAGCATTTCTTCGAAGGTGATTTGATCGAGTTTTCTGGCCGCAGGCACGATGCGCGGATCCGTGGTGTATACGCCATCCACATCGGTATAGATTTGACATTCTTCCGCTTGCAGGGCGGCAGCCAAGGCGACGCCAGAGGTATCGGAACCACCACGGCCCAGTGTGGTGATATTACCATTCGCATCCACCCCTTGAAAACCGGCAACAATCACTACGGTGTCGTTATTCAGATCATGGCGGATGTTGCTTTCCTCAATATTCAGAATCCGCGCTTTGGAAAAGGCGCTGTCTGTCAAAACCTTTACCTGTCCACCCGTGTAGCTCCTGGCTTTCAGGCCAAGATCACGTAACGCCATCGCCAGCAAAGCGATGCTGACTTGTTCGCCCGTGGCAAGCATCGCGTCCATCTCGCGCAAGTCGGGCTGGGGGGACACCTCATGGGCCAAAGCAACCAGCCGGTTAGTTTCACCGCTCATGGCGGAGACTACGACAACGATCTGATGCCCCTGAGCTTTCCAGCGTGAGACGCGTTTAGCTACATTACGAATACGCTCAGGCGACCCCATCGAGGTGCCACCATATTTCTGAATAATTAACGCCATTTCTATTTCTTGATGATAAAAAAAATAATTTTACTCGATACCCCGTTGATATCATGATGACATCGTGTAACTTTTATCATCGTTCGCCATTTTCAAAAAAAATCATCAAGTACCCCAAAAGGAAGCAGGCAATGAGCCAAGAAAAACAATCCCCACTACTTTCGCAATCCACAACCCACGTGCGTTGTCCCTGGTGTGGCAGCGATCCGCTTTACATGACCTATCACGACACCGAATGGGGAGTGCCCTGCCATGATGAGCGCACGTTGTTTGAATTCCTGCTGTTAGAGGGTGCGCAAGCCGGTCTGTCATGGATCACGATTTTGCGGAAACGCGAAAACTATCGCCGCGCGTTTGATGGTTTCGATGTGGAAAAAATTGCCCGTTATGGCGAATCGGACACTGCGCGCTTGCTGGCTGACGCAGGCATCGTGCGCAACCGGTTAAAAATTGCCGCCGGTATCCGCAACGCCCGCGCCACACTGCACCTGTATGAACAGGGCGACACACTGAACCGATTGTTATGGCAGTTTGTCGATGGCAAACCACGCATCAACCACTGGCAGACAATGGCTGACGTGCCGGCCATTACCCCGCAAGCGGAGGCCTTGTCAAAAGAACTCAAGCAACGTGGCTTCAGCTTCATTGGCCCCACTGTCATGTACGCGCACATGCAGGCCACAGGCATGGTCAATGATCATCTGCTAGCGTGTCATCGCCATGAAGCGCTGGGCAGCTGAGCGCGGGACGAACCATTGACCCACCGCTTTTGCAGCCCCACGGGCAGGAATACTTGCGTTGCATCATTGCCCGACTCCTTCTCCGCATTACCGGTAGAGATAACAACGAGAGGGGAAATTCCTGCCATCGGGCGACTGTCGGTTTCTTGCAGGAAGAGCGGTACCTGACGCCAATCTCGATGTCGCCCAAACCGTTGTGACGGGAACTACCCCCAGGACGATAGCAGCACACCGGCGACGGCAGGCCAGGCTAGCAATTTTTGGGTGCAGGTCATCTTCTTCCTCAATCAACTCATCGGAAAGCCTCTTGAGTTTGATCTTAACCGCAGCGGCAGCAGGCTCATAGCCAATGCTCACCGGCCATCCTGTCAGCGCCGCAATTGACACTGGCAGGATGCAACCATGCCGTCTCACCAGCGCGCCCCGCAGGAAATACCTTTGGGGTGCCGACTTTTCAGCCCTTGGTAAACACCAGTTGCCCCTTGGCTACATCCACGCGAATCACATCCTTGGCGGCGAACTTGCCTTCAAGCATTTGCCGGGCCAATGGGTTCTCGATCTTTTCCTGGATCGCCCGCTTGAGTGGTCGCGCACCGAATATCGGATCAAAACCCGCTTCGGCAATCAATGCCAATGCGGCTTCGCTGACTTCCATTGACATATCCATGCGCGCCAAACGCTTTTCAAGATACTGCAACTGAATGCGGCCAATCTGCGCGATATGCTTTTCATCCAGCGCATGAAAGACCACGATTTCGTCAATCCGGTTGATAAACTCCGGACGGAAATGCGTCTTCACCTCACCCATCACGGCGAGCTTGATCACGCCGTAATCCGAGTCGGACATCTGCTGGATCATCTGACTGCCCAAATTCGACGTCATGACGATTACCGTGTTCTTGAAATCCACCGTGCGACCCTGACCATCAGTCATGCGACCATCGTCGAGTACTTGCAACAACACGTTGAAGACATCCGGATGAGCCTTTTCGACCTCATCGAACAGGATGACAGAATAAGGCTTCCTGCGTACCTGCTCGGTGAGATGGCCACCCTCTTCGTAACCCACATAACCCGGCGGCGCGCCAATCAGGCGGGCAACGGAATGCTTCTCCATGAATTCGCTCATGTCGATGCGTATCAAATGATCTTCGGCATCGAACAAAAATCCAGCCAGCGCCTTGCACAGTTCCGTTTTACCAACACCCGTGGGGCCGAGGAAGAGGAAGGAACCATACGGGCGGCTTTCCTCCGACAAACCGGCGCGCGAACGGCGGATCGCATCCGACACCAGACGCACGGCCTCATCCTGGCCAACGACGCGTTTGTGCAAAAACTCCTCCATCTTCAGCAGCTTTTCGCGCTCGCCCTGCATCATTTTGCTGACCGGAATACCCGTCGCACGTGACACGACCTCGGCGATTTCTTCCACGCCGACCTGCGTGCGTAAAAGCTTTTTCGTCGCCGTCTCGCCAGCGCCGACCTTTTGCGCCACCGCGTCCGCAGTCTTCAGCTGAGCCTCCAGTTGCGGCAGCTTGCCGTATTGCAGCTCAGCCAGTTTGTCGAACTGTCCTTTGCGTTGCAATTCAGCCATCTGCACGCGCAAATGATCAATCTCTTCCTTGATATGCGCCGAGCCCTGAACCTGCGCTTTTTCAGCCTTCCATATTTCTTCCAGGTCGTTGTATTCGCGCTCCAGCGTGGCGATTTCCTGCTCGATCAAAGAAAACCGTTTTTTCGACGCCTCATCTTTTTCTTTCTTTACTGCCGCGCGCTCGATCTTCAACTGAATCAAGCGGCGTTCCAGCTTGTCCATCACCTCCGGTTTTGAATCAATTTCAATCTTGATCCGCGCCGCCGCTTCATCAATCAGATCAATCGCCTTGTCGGGCAAGAAGCGGTCGGTAATGTAGCGATGTGACAATTCCGCCGCCGCAACAATGGCCGGATCCGTGATATCCACACCATGATGCAGTTCATACCTTTCCTGCAAACCACGCAGAATCGCGATGGTCGCCTCGACACTCGGCTCATCGACCATCACCTTCTGGAAACGCCGTTCCAGCGCAGCATCCTTCTCAACGTATTTGCGATATTCATCCAGCGTTGTGGCACCAATGCAGTGTAGCTCGCCACGCGCCAGCGCAGGCTTCAACATATTGCCTGCATCCATCGCACCTTCAGCCTTGCCGGCGCCGACCATGGTGTGCAGTTCGTCGATAAAAAGAATAATGCGGCCTTCATCCTGCGCAACTTCCTTCAACACAGCCTTCAAGCGCTCCTCAAATTCACCGCGATATTTCGCACCAGCCAGGAGGCCCGCCATGTCCAGCACCAGCACGCGCTTGTCTTTGAGCGTATCCGGCACTTCCCCATTCACAATGCGCTGCGCCAGGCCTTCGACAATGGCCGTTTTGCCCACGCCGGGTTCGCCGATCAACACGGGGTTGTTCTTGGTGCGCCGCTGCAGAATCTGCATCGCACGGCGGATTTCGTCATCGCGTCCGATCACCGGATCGAGCTTGCCTGAGCGCGCGCGCTCAGTCAGGTCCAGCGTATATTTATTCAATGCTTCGCGCTGCCCTTCGGCTTCCTGCGAGCCGACATTCTGCCCGCCACGCACCGTTTGAATAGCATCCTCTAGCGCCTTGCGTTGCAACCCGGCTTCTTTCAGCAAGCGGCCCGCCTCACCCTTGTCACTAGCCAAGGCGAGTAAAAACATCTCTGAAGCAATGAACTGATCACCCGCCTTTTGCGCTTCCTTGTCGGTCACATTGAGCAGATTGTTCAGGTCGCGACCAATGGACACCTCTCCACCATGCCCCTCGACTTTCGGCAACCGCTCAAGCGCTTTATTCAAGGCTAGTTTCAGCCCACCTACATTAACGCCAGCGCGTGCGAGTAAGGAAGCCGTGCCACCATCATCCTGATTTAACAGCGCCAACAGCAGATGTTGCGGTTCGATGAATTGCTGGTCGTTACCCACGGCCAGGCTTTGTGCATCGGCCAGTGCTTGCTGAAATTTAGTAGTGAGCTTATCGAGGCGCATTGCTATCCCTTTCCAAAGTATTCCAAGATAGCTGGGGCAGCTTGACTTATTTTTCAAGAGCCATGCTGCTTTTTCTAAAAAAGAACTAATGTCCGGATATCAGGCTGATGCGATTTAATCCGGGAATTTTTTGCAAAAAACGGAAAACAGGGGCGAAAAACCGTTCGAGCAAGCGAACGCTGCACGCTGCAAACGGAGTATAAAACCCCCAGCTAAACGCGATCAGGCTGAGAAACACACCCCCAATGAAAATATCCGTGCCCCAATGTG
This sequence comes from Rugosibacter sp., assembly GCA_004322535.1. Taxonomy (GTDB): domain Bacteria; phylum Pseudomonadota; class Gammaproteobacteria; order Burkholderiales; family Rhodocyclaceae; genus Rugosibacter. The sequence goes on along the minus strand of SCUZ01000006.1, from coordinate 27,873 downwards.
CGCCTGCAACTAATCGGGGTAACAGAAAAATAGCGGTTAATAGCCAGATCAGCACACGCTGCCACAGCTTGGTGAACGGATAGAGAAACATCGCCCAAAGCAACAATACAGAAGCATGATCACCCGGAAAACTATTGTTTGAGTTGTCTTTAATATGCGAAAACCGATCCCAGTCAGGGAAAAGTTCACCCAGACGCACTGCCCCATCCAGCACCAGCGACGGGCCATCGTGCTGCCAGTGCATGGCCTTGACCAGGGGTGCAAATAGTCCGATGCGGATAACCAGCAATAAAAACAAGCCGGATAAAAATGCAAACAATGCCGTGCGCACCTGGTCTTTGGCAAATAGCCAGTTTCCTTTGATCAGAAACCCCAGCATGATCAAGCCAACGGCCATATCTGCTAATCGCATACTGCCAAAAGCCCAAAAGTATGCCCATGTGTTGCGGTTGGCAAGTGGTGCGTTTAGAAGATGGAATATCCGAATGTCAAGCTGATCCCATAGCGCGCGAGTGGGTTGCCATAGCCAACTGATGAGTAGCAGCATGGCGATGATGTGACAGACAATAAGCTTGGACCAATCCCAGCGACCTTGGAGCAGCGCGGAGTTATCTAAGCTAATGCGGTAATTTTTCATAGTCAGACACAGTCAAATTTGGGGCCACTGAAGATGCGCAGAGAAAAACTAGCTATCGGCGCGCTGGGTTTGTACCCGTTGTCGACCTTGAAGAAAAACAATCAATCCGGGGATGCTCACAATAATAAGCGTTATGCCATACAACAGCGACATCATCAGCACGATGGTTTTGTCGGCGCCGATCAAGGAAAACAAGCCAACTAAAGCGCCTTCGCGCACCCCCCAACCCGCAATAGATGCCGGAATGATTGTTAACACCAGTGCTGGCGGCACAATAGCAAAATAGGTCATCAGATCAAAGCGTAAACCAAGCGCCCATCCGGTGGCATAAAAACCCAGCATGGCGAAACTTGGTACGAGTATCGACAAAATGAGCAACATAAGACGGTTGTGAGAAAAAGCCAGATCAAGGCGACCTGAAATAGCCTTTACAAAAGCCAGTTGCGGATAGCGATTGAGCCAGGAAAGTCGTTTTAACACTAGCAGACCTGCTATTCCCAACAGGCCCAGTAAAGTAAGCAGCAACATCAGTCGATACACCGGCAAGGGAAGTAACGCACGATTAAAGACATAGGCTACAAGCGTTAGCAGTATCAATGCCCCCAGCCCCGCAATTCGATCAATCGCTACGCCATACAGCGCATCGCGCTTGCGAAACCCGCGACCAGCGACATCCAGTACCCGTATGGCATCGCCACCAATGCTTGTTGGCAAACCCTGATTAAAGAACATTCCCTTGAAATAGCTGCGCCAATAGAAGGTAAACGACTGGCCAAACTGAAGGTTGCGCATAATCAGCTGCCAGCGATAAGCTGAAATTGCGGTACTGGCAAACTGCATTACCAGCGCGGCGACCAGTAAATCAGCTCGCGCATTCACCATGACGTTCCATGCCTGCTGCGCATTGATCGAACGGACAATGAATACCAGTATGGTTGTTGTTACCAAAGCGCGCAACAGCAGCTTGACGGCGGGAACCGCAAAAAATGATTTAGCAGCAGACATGTATGGTCAAAAAATAATTAATCGGAAGAGCCGCCATCACCAGTGTCAGATGGCTCATTAGCCGTTGATTTCTCCTGATAGCCTTTAACCAGCCGATAATAGTAGCGTCCGCTTGGCTGGCCATTTTTTGAAACGATGACCTCCGAGATTTCACCTGCAGTCTTGACGCGCTCAAGCACCCTGTTCGTCTGTAAATGATTTCTATCATTGCTGACGAGCAACAATGTTTTGCCATGTTGCTGCACCAAAGGAAACCAGAACTCGTACATCAAGCCCACGCTGGCGAAAAGATGTTCGCTGGCCGTTTGCAAGGCCGGCACATGAGATGTTTTTTCCTTGTTCGTTTCAATATACCGGGTGCGATAAAAAGCCAATCCACTGGCAATTTTGTTTCTATCCATGCCCACAACCAGTATTTTTTCACCTGTTTCCTGTTCTAGTTGAGTGATTAATTGTTCCATCTCTCCGCCAAGGGTTCGCCAGCCAATCAGGTGCATGTTTTTGGGATAACCCACACCAGGAAGACCCAGGCTTAACCAGTGCAAAGACGCACCATAAAAAAGCAGACAAATAACGAGTGTTGGCATCCATGCCCGGCAACACCAGGCCAGTAATCTTGTCGATGTTGTCACTGATGTCGTTACTAATTTTGGCGTTAGCAGCAAGGCCAGTAAAGGCACCAGCGCAAGCCAGCTGGGGCCGGTCCAGTTCAATTTGCTCGCCCTGAACAGGCTAATGGCTGCAAACACCGCTACGGGAAATAATGCGAGCCAGGCGAGTAAAAAGTAATTGCGTCCTAATTGATTTGTGGGCGATTGAGAAAAAGAGGCCATGTTCGCCAAAAATGGCTTGCGCGATAAAGCGATGGCAAAGACTGATAAAACGCCCGTTGGGGTCAGAAAAAGAATGACGTTTCCGATAAAGCGCGGAAGAGAAAATGAAAATTTGCTGGCTAACCTGCCCTGACTTTGGAAGGTAAATGATGCCCAGTCGTGCTGGAAATTCCAGATAACCACAGGTGAAAAAAGCAGCAGAGCAATTACCACCGCAAGATAAGGCTCAGGCCGGGTAAGCCACTTTCTTGAGGGCTGGTCTATCAATAAAAACAGCACCATGGCAGCACCTAATAAACCAATGGTGTATTTTGAAATCAATCCCAAGCCAATCGCGATGCCCAAACCCAGCCAAGCATGCTTTTTCTCATTGACAATAATCTGGTAGAAAAAGTACACCGCCATCGCCCAGCAGGCGGTCATCGGCGCATCAGGGCTCATGAAAAATCCAAAGGAAAAATAAACCGGTAACACCGCCATGATCGCCAATGCGCGATACGCGGTGGATCGGTTGAACAGTTCAAGTGTGAGCTTGAAAATACAATAAGCCGTCACAAACCAGCACATAAACGCGCCGAGGCGCACTGCAAATTCAATGTTTCCCAGCAAAGAAGTCGTTGCTTTTATGAGCCAGGCAACCATCAAGGGATGATCGAGATAACCTATATCCAGATGCTGGGCATAATTCCAGTAGTAGGCTTCTTCAAACAGAAGTTCAGGAGCCCCCAGGTAGAACAACCTTAACAGAACGGCATAGGCTGTAATCAATAAAAAGACAGCGTCCAGGCTTTTTTCAGGGGCACTGTGATCTGTAGGCCGATAAAAAGAAAAAACAGTGATAGCTCCAAAGAGTACAACGCCGGAAAAAACAGCGGCAATGAGCTGCGCGGTTATCAGCGGAACAGAGGCCATTTGAACCAGACTCGCTAGCAACCCGCCACGCAAAAAAAGTATCAGTAGCGCAATGAGTAGCCAAGTCAAAAAGCGCGGCAATCGGGGCATTTTTGCCAAATGGTTGAGAGGGCCAATCAAAGCCAATAGGCAGCCGAAAACTGCGGCAAGCATAAAACTCGTCATATGCGCGCTGGCCATAGGCAAGTCTGCCACCGAACCAGCAGTGGCCAAGAGAAAACGAAAAATGGTCAGATCGAGAACAACCGTCAAAAGGCCGATCAAGAGGAGTTGGATTCGCGCAGATAAAAACCTGGAGGATAAATTCGATTGCATCGCTTATTTACTCGTTTGTTTGTTTGCCTCTGCCGATTTATTTTCCGCCAGCACCTGACGTAGCTGAGCTAATACCGCCTCAGGCTTGATGGCTTGAAGACAGACATTGTCATTGCACGGGGTTTTGCGATGATTGGATGCACTAACACAGGGTGAGCAAGCAAGCGCCGCGTAAATCGGCGTGCTGTTGCCTAATGAACCATACAGCGTTGGAGTTTCGGGGCCGAACAAGACAAACGTGCGCAGGGGGGTGACTGCTGAAAAATGCCCGGGGCCAGAGTCATTGGTCAGCATGAGTTCAGCCACCTGATAAAGCGACGGCAACTCATTCAATTCGTGGCAACCCGCAAAATTGATACATCGATCACTATGAACATGCTTTTGCAAAACCCCTGCTCTGTCACGTTCCGCAGGAGAGCCGGTGATCAAGACAAGAATATTCTCATCATCCGCCAGCAAATTCCGCATGACGACGACAAAATTCTCTTGCATCCAGCGTCGTTGCGGTAAAAGATCGCTTGCATTCGGATTGATAATCACCAGCCGGTGGCGCGTTGAGTCATAGGCCGGATATTCCTTGAGAATCTTGGCGCGCATCACGGCAATTGCAACATCATCCACTTGTGCCTGCGCTAGCGTGATTTCACTGTCGTCCACCACGGTTTTTGAAAATGGATACTCTGTTTTTTTCGCCAGAGCCGCATTGACCAGTGCAATAAAATTTTTCGCAATGTGCCGGTGCGGGTTGTACATCACCCGATGCGTGAGCATCGCACCCCGATATAGCCCCTCATTATAAAAAGCATGAAAACCGGCGCGATTGACTGCACCGGACAATCCCGTCAATAGTGCGCTGTAACGAGAAAACAGCTCCAAGTCGATGACGGTATCAATGCGATGACGCCGAGTCCAGAACAAAAATCGCAAGCTATCCCAAGCGATATTTAACAAACTATTCTCATTGATCGTAAAAACATGGCTTTCGGGTACGGTGTTCAGTAACCGGAGGCTGACTGCATTCGATTTGAAAATTAGAAAATAGAGTTCTGCATTGCCATCCCGCTGCATTTTGCGCATTGCGGGGTCCACCAGAATCGCGCTGCCCATTTCAGAGAGCTCAACGAACAAAACCTTTTTGGGCGGGCTGACTTTATCGCCCCATAACCATCCCACCAGACGCACCCAGAGCGTAGCCACAAGGCATAAGGGAACACCAGCAAAGTAATCCACTTTGCGCATGCGATCGATATTCATTCGATATTCACTCGTGAGATCAGATAATTGTTGCGCGCCGCCAAATCGCCTGCACGCCTGTATCAATGGAATGGGGTCAAATTGTACTAGCAGTCACTCATTCCACGGAGGCAGCGGTGTAAGTATCATTGCGACATCATGCAAAATCAGGTTGATCTTCTTATCATTGGTGGCGGCATCCAAGGCGCGGGCATTGCGCGTGATGCCGCTGGGCGCGGATTAAGTGTCACCCTCTGCGAGCAAAACGATGTCGCCGGAGGCACCTCATCTGCTAGCAGCAAATTGATTCATGGTGGCCTGCGCTACCTTGAAACCGGTGATTTTCGTCTGGTCCATGAATCATTATCTGAACGGCAAACCTTGCTGCGCATCGCGCCTCACCTAATGCAGCCCTTGCGTTTTGTCATTCCGCACACACCGCAACTACGCCCGGCATGGATGATTCGTCTCGGCCTGATGTTTTACGATTTTTTGGGTGGTCATCAAACACTGCCTTCATCCCAAACGGTAGATTTAGCAGCCTCAGTTTACGGCGAAGCCTTGCAGTCGAATTATGCAAAAGGCTTTGTTTACTCTGATGTTCAAACCGATGATGCGCGTCTGGTCATTCATAACCTGCGCGACGCAGCAGAACGTGGCGCCAGGATTCTCACCCACACGCGTTTGGTCAGCGCACATCAAGAAGGTACGGTTTGGCATGCCAGTCTGGAAAATACCCGAACCAGCCGACAGATAACGCTGGCAGCCCGTGCCTTGGTCAATGCGACTGGCATCCAGGTGGCTGCACTGCGTAACCAGCTACAACCCAGCAAGCAACGTCTTGGCCTGCGATGGGTTAAAGGCAGCCACATTGTTGTTCCCCGGTTATATGCGGGTAACCATGCCTACACCCTGCAGAACACGGATCGCCGCATTATTTTCCTGATTCCGTGGAAACAAAGTTACACCCTGATCGGCACCACAGACATCGAACTCAGCGAACAAGGCAACAAGACCGAGCCAACGCAAATCAGCACGGAAGAAATCGCCTACCTTTGCACAGCCGTTAATCGATACACACAACAACAGATCCAGCCCGGCGACGTGATCTGGCAATTCAGCGGTGTGCGCGCCCTGTTTGATGACGGAAAAGACAACGCCAGCGCCGTGACGCGCGATTATCGCCTGCAACTCGACGGCACGACGGACGAAGCACCCCTGCTCTCGGTTTTCGGCGGCAAGCTCACCACCTACAGGCGGCAGGCTGAACGTGTCATGGAAAAACTGCAACCCTGGTTCCCCGCCAGCGGTCAGGCATGGACGGCAAACAAACCGCTACCGGGTGGAGACTGTCCGCTGGCGGAAACGACCAATCACCTGCAAACCAGCCATCCCTGCTTATCGACAACCTGGCTGGAACAACTCGCCCGCCGTCACGGTAGCCGCGCCTTGTCATTGCTCGCCGATGTACGTGAAACAAAAGACCTGGGCCAAGACTTTGGCGGCGGCCTGTATGAAATTGAAGTGATGCATTTTCTTGCGCACGAATGGGCGCAAGAAATCGACGATATTCTTTGGCGGCGGTCCAAAGCCGGACTGCACATGACACCGGAGCAACGCGCTCGGTTCGCCGACTGGCTTGCTTCACGCGAGTCGCACTAACAAGACAATTCAATTGCTGGAATAAATCACGAACTTGAATCGAATGAAAGCAGACTTTCATGATTGCCTTCTTGACGGAATATAAAATAGGGCTTAATGTCCGCATAAATTCCCAGATAAGGCACCTCAATGGCTACAATTTTATTCACCGGTTCTGATAACGAAGCTGCTTGGAATTACCTCGCTGAGGCTCGCAAACATCACACCCAAGCCCATCTTGCCCAAGAGCTGGGTGTCGATGTACGTACCGTGCGCCGCTGGGAGGCTCGGCAAACCCCCATCAAGGCCTACCTTGTTCCCGCCCTGCAACGCCTGCTGCCATTCGATACCCCAGCACAAAACGGGGACGGTTTCCGCTTTATTGATCTGTTTGCGGGTATCGGCGGCATCCGTGCTGCATTCGAGCGGATTGGCGGTCATTGTGTGTTCACCAGCGAATGGGATAGCTACGCGCAAAAAACCTACGTGCAGAACTACCCCGACGGTCATCCCGTTGCGGGCGACATCACGCAAGTTGACGCCCAGGAAATCCCGGACCACGACGTGTTGCTGGCGGGTTTTCCTTGCCAGCCGTTTTCGATTGCCGGCGTCAGCAAGAAAAATGCCCTCGGCAAGGCCCACGGCTTCGCCTGCGAGACACAAGGCACGTTGTTTTTTGACGTGGCGCGAATCATCGAAGCAAAGCAGCCACGCGCTTTTCTGCTGGAAAATGTGAAGAATCTGGTTTCACATGACAAAGGCCGTACTTTCGCCGTCATTCGCCGCACGCTGACCGAAGATCTCGGCTATCACATTCACTGCCGCGTCATCGATGGCGCGCACTTTACCCCGCAACACCGCGAGCGCATCCTGATCGTCGGCTTCCGCGAACCGGTCGCTTTCGATTTCAATGCCCTGCCACTGCCACCCAAAAACGCACGCAAGCTGGCAGAAATTCTGCACCGGCTTGATGGCAGCGAACCCGAATTGCCGTGGGATGAAGGACGTTTTTTCGACCATGCGGCAAAGCAGGTCAACCCGAAATACACTCTGACCGACAATCTCTGGCGCTATCTGCAAAACTACGCCGAAAAACACCGAGCCAAGGGCAATGGTTTTGGTTTCGGGCTGGTCGGCCCCGGTGATGTATCGCGCACGCTATCCGCCCGCTATTACAAGGACGGCTCGGAGATATTGATTTATCAAGGCGACGGCGTGAATCCGCGTCGGCTGACACCGCGCGAATGTGCGCGGCTGATGGGTTTTCCGGATACGTTCAGGATTCCGGTATCGGATACGCGGGCTTATAAACAGTTTGGAAATTCTGTTGTTGTTGATGTTATGGCTCACGTTGCAAGATTGATGCAGCCAATGCTGGAAGCTGATATCCTGGAGCCTGAGTTACCTTTTCTTTACGCAACCGCCTGAGGACTTGACCATGCAAACTCACTCTCGTATTCCAAAATTGAATGCAGTTTCCTTTGATGGTGCATTGATGTGGTTTTCTGAAATGCAGTGTCAGAATCTGCTTTTTCACCCTGAAGATGACCCGGCTGAGATTGTCAGGATTTCCGATGGGACAAGGGCATTCTCGAATCAAGAGGTAATGGAACTTCGATTTTTCCTTGATGAGCTGGAAATGGGTATTGGCCATGAAAAGATGATTGAGGCCGCTTATCCAATTTTCATGAATGCTTGTGGCATCCAGATGGATGCCTGATGGTTGATGTTGTTGATCCGGCTACGCGCAGTCGGATGATGTCCGGTATTCGCGGGAAGAACACGAAACCTGAACTCTTGGTCAGAAAATACCTGCATGCCCAAGGATTACGATTTCGTCTCCACGTTAAAGACCTGCCGGGTAAGCCGGATATAGTCTTCGCTAAATATCGATCCGTTGTTTTTGTGCATGGATGTTTCTGGCATCACCATACGGGCTGCAAGTACGCAACCATGCCAAGCAGTAGAGTCGATTTTTGGATAAACAAGTTTTCGGGCAATGTTGCCCGCGATCAATATCAGTCTGCTGCACTGGAAGGACTTGGCTGGCGAGTTTTTGTTATTTGGGAGTGTGAGTTGCAAGGTAGTACCAAACGATTGGAATCGCTTTACTCGGAAGTTATCAAGAGTATTAATTCGTGACAAAGAAGAATAATGTTTGCTGATCTTGCTAGTTTGTTAGCGCGCTTTTCAGAACTGGGGGCTGTCCGAGCTTTCTGCAAACCACTTGCGGAAAACGATAACAGCAAACAGCAGATTTACCTTGGTGGAAACCTTGATGTTGTACAGATGTTTCCGTTCCAGAAAGTCGAGGCAACGTCAAACGGTAAGGATAGTACCTACAAAGCCAAACTCGATTTTTCATGGATTGGTAGCGGCATGACTGAGCGTGCCGCTGGCGCGCAATTGATTCTCTATCCTCAATACCCTGAGGTTCGTCTTTCAGGCTTCCTGCGCGGGTGCAAGCATGCTCCAAACGAACATCTAAGACCAGTTCCGGCAGGCCAGCGCCGCTTTAATAACGGTTCGGATGGTCGTATTCTGTTCTTTGGTATTGCCCGTGACGGCAAAACACTGGCGTATCTGGCTCAAGCAGATAGCGCCTTGGCACAGGAGTTTCGATATCGCCAAGCTGAGAACGAATTTTCTCAGGAAAGCGTGTTCTTCAATTTACCGCTACTTGGGCGTGACTCAAAATCTATTCTTCTTGAGAAGCTGGCAGAAATCAGGGACTTTGGCTGGCAGCCCTCTATCAGCTTGAGCAAAGCGGGGATAATTGTTCCCTACAAGGCTCGTAATGGCGGTGGATATACGCTAGAAGCATTACTTGGCATCATCCCTAACGGTCGGGCAGAGCCTGATTTTATGGGCTGGGAGATAAAGGCCTTCAGTAACAGCAGAATCACCCTCATGACACCAGAGCCAGACGGCGGAATGTATCGCGAGCAAGGTGTCAAAGCCTTCGTCCGCGAGTTTGGTCATCCAACGGGGGATGACACCCTGTATTTCACCGGCACACATCGTGTGGCCTGCCGCAATGAAAAAACCGGACTCATGCTGGCGGTACGTGGCTTCAACCCTGTACGGAATGTCATTGATGACGTGGGCGGCGCAGTGGAGCTTCTCACGGATGCGGGGCATTGTGCCGCAGCTTGGTCATTCGGCGGACTGATGATCGGATGGAACAAGAAGCACGCCCAAGCGGCTTATGTTCCCTACGAAAGCGAAAAAGAAAAAGCGCCTGCTTATCGATACTTGAGTCCGACATTAATGGGTGAAGGCACCGACCTTACCCGTTATCTGGCAGAGCTTTGCGCCGGGCGGGTAATCTTTGATCCGGGTTCCAAGGTCATGCATGCCAGCACTGATCAATCTTCGGTGAAGGCACGTAGCCAGTTCCGTATGTCTGTAAAGCATTTGACCGGGCTTTACCAGAAGTTCGGGCCGGTGGAGTATTAGTGCTTGTTGCTGTTTAGTGGCTGGAAGTTGATTTTTGGCTGATAGACGACTATCCAATAAAGGCGCAACAAGCATCGTCCAAAAATTCCCGCCGTCTCACCAGCGCCGATTTTTCATGAGTGTCGGCGTTGCGCATGTTTTCATTTGCATAGCAGAATGATTCGAACTCATCGCCCCTGGCCGAACCGTTCGCGCAGGCCATTCACGGTGTCTTGTTCGCCTTGCGCTGACTCGTGATCTAGCCCCGGTTCCTTGTTGGCAAAACAGCGTATCTCCTGACGCTTTCCGGCGACCGTAAACCTCGGTGTTTTTGCAATTTCTCGTTACTACGATTCATTGATCGTGAATTCTTCCAGCTTGTGTGCGCAGGCGTACAGAGCCAATTGAAACAAAAGCAAATAATTTACCCATTCTCCCGGCCATCGATTTATTTATCAGTTGTCGGGTTTCGGCTTCCGGTTGTGCCTGTTTTCATGACTCTGTTTTTTTGTGATTAATAAAATGCCCCGTCCTGCTCCTGCTGCTCTAACACCACTCAAGACGCTTTTCGAAACGAAGCGTGGCGTGCTGTTGCCATTGCCTCCCAAGCTCTCGCGTCTGTATGGATGTCTGCGCATGCCCATGCCACGCTCACACCCGCATGTCTTCAGCAACTTTGTGACAACGCTGGACGGCGTCGTATCGCTCAATACAAAGGGGCACGCCAGTGGAGCGGACATTAGCGGATTCAACGCTCAGGATCGGATGGTGATGGGCCTGTTGCGCGCCGTTGCCGACATAGTGATCATCGGCTCCGGTACGCTGGGTGCCGACCGTCAGCATGTCTGGACGGCCGAAGCCATTTTTCCGGTACTCGCGGATGACTATCGGCAGCTAAGAAAAGCACTCGGCAAATCCGAGACACCACTGAATGTGATCGTGAGTGGTGGCGGCAAGATCGATCTGCGCTTGCCGGTATTCACCTCCGACAAATTGCCAACCCTAATCATCACCACGACCGCAGGCGCAAGGCGCTTGAGCAAGCAAGACGCACCTGATACCGTCGAAATCTGCGCGACTCGTCATCGTGGAAATGTGATTCCCGCGACCGCCATCCTTGACGAAGTATGCCGAGCGAACCCGGGCAGGCTGATTCTTGTCGAGGGAGGACCACGATTGCTGGGCGATTTTTACGCGAAGCGCCTCATCAATGAGCAGTTCCTGACACTCGCACCGCAAATTGCCGGTCGCAACACGGGTGACGGAAGACCCAGCCTGGTCATGGGCAAAGCGTTCGCGCCACGCGATGCCCTCTGGGGAAGTTTGATCGATATGCGGCGTGGCAGTAGCCACCTGTTCCTGCGCTACTCGTTCCCGTAGTTTCAGACAGTCGGATATGACACGTGCGCTAGCGAAAAAAATTCTATTTCCGTCGTCCCGAAATTGGGATACGATGGGACTTGTCGTTGCAGGAATTTCTATCGAATGCTTTTATGAAGTTTTCCGTCTTAACCATAAAGGATGATTTGGAGAAACCCATGAATTCGACTACTACCCCCGTTACCTCCCCGATCCACGCAGATCCTGCGGTGCGTATCCTGAACCGCTTGCTGCACAGCTTCCGTGGCTCAATGGCATTGCGTCTGTGGAACGGACTCACCCACCATATTGGACGGACATCACCTGCTTTTACCCTGGTGGTGAGGGATGCGACAGTGCTCAAGCAACTGGTTCTGAACCGCAACCCGATTTTGCTGGCGGATGCGTATTTTCAGGATCGGATTGATTTTGAAGGCGACTTGTATGCCGTGCTTCACCTGAAAGGGCACTTCCAAACCTTGGCACTCTCATTACGCGAACGTTGTGCCTTGTGGCTAGACGCGATGCAGCTACCGCGCATGCAGACTGCGGCCTTGTCGCGTACGCAAAATACTGCGTTAAATGCCGATAAATCGTTCTCCCATAATCATTCCAAAAAGAGTGACCGCGCCGCGATCTCTTTTCATTACGACGTATCCAACAATTTTTACAAGTTATGGCTGGATGAGCAGATGGTCTATTCATGCGCCTACTTTGAGACACTGGATGACACGCTGGATCAGGCTCAGCGCAACAAGCTGGATCACATCTGCCGCAAACTGCGCCTTGCGTCGGGCGAGCGCTTTCTTGATATTGGTTGCGGCTGGGGCGCTCTGGTCTGCTGGGCAGCGCGCAATTACGGCGTGCGTGCACACGGCATCACCCTGAGCCGGGAACAATTCGAATATGCGCAACAACGTATTGCCGCCGAAGGACTGGGCGATCTGGTATCGGTTGAACTGCGCGATTATCGTGACATAGAGGGTAAAGCGATCTTCGACAAGGTTGCCAGTGTGGGCATGTTCGAGCATGTAGGCCTTGCCAACCTGCCCATTTACAACGCCACTGTGCGCAGAATTTTACGGCCGGGTGGCCTCTTCCTGAACCACGGCATTACGCATGACGAAGAAGGCTGGAAACCTTCTGTCGATACCGAATTCATCAACCGTTATGTCTTCCCCGATGGGGAACTCGACACCGTGAGCAATATTCAGCGCGGCATGGAAAACGCGGGTTTTGAGATTCAGGATGTGGAAGCGCTCCGTGCCCATTACGCGCTAACACTGCGGTATTGGGTACAGCGGCTGGAAGCCTCTCACGATGAAGCCTTGCAATACGTCGGCGAAACCGCATACCGCGTCTGGCGGCTCTATATGGCCGCATGCGCACTGGAGTTTGAAGCAGGTGGTACGGGTATTTACCAGATTCTGGCTTCGAAACCCGGTACCACCACACGGTCCTTGCCGCTCACGCGGCGCGATCTGTATCACTAATCCAGCCGGGGTTGTAATTGCATTGATTCCTGGCTTGTTGACGCCACAGGATTCTGGCGATTTGTATTTGCCTTGTGTTGCCCATGGGCCACTGAATCGCCCATCTCCTGCTCCGTGTCGCGGGGTATGTACCTTCTGTTCGGTAGCGTACGGAATAGCCAAAAAAAGCAGCGCATCATGGAATGGTGTGCAGAGTTATATTTTCATCTAAATCTAATGTTGTCGATTGCCAATCGACAATGACTTCAGTACAACTAACTACATAAAGGAAAAGAAAATGACCAACATACGACATGCTTTACGTCATTTCATTTTTGTGGTGACGGCTGCATTTTCGCTCGGCTTATTTAATAGTCCTGCGAATGCTGCCACTGCAGAAGATCTGAGCAAGGATGCTGCGCAGGCACTGCAAATCCTGTACAAGTCCAACCCTGTGGCTGAAAGTATTGGCAAGAAGGCAAAGGCGGTTTTGGTATTTCCCCATATCGTCAAGGCCGGACTCGTCTTCGGCGGCAGTTATGGTGAGGGCGTATTAACCAAGGATGCACATCTTGTCGGCTACTACAACTCGGTTTCCGCCTCCTGGGGCTGGCAAGCAGGTGCCGAATCTTACGGCTACGTCGTATTTCTCATGACCGACAAGGCCGTGAAATACCTGGAAAAATCGAAAGGATGGGAATTTGGCGTAGGCCCAACCGTGGTCGCAGTGAATGAAGGGGTTGCCAAAAACCTGTCAACTTCAACGCTCAAGGATGACGCTTACGCCTTCATTTTTGACCAACAGGGACTCATGGCAAGCTTGAGCATCGAAGGTACAAAAATTTCCCGCATCAAGCGTTGATCCGAGAATGCATGAGCACAGCAACTGGGTGACCGCCAGATCAAGGTCACCCCATGTTGCCGTCATTCGTTAAATGCAGTGAATTAGCGTTTTTATAGGGAAATAACATGCGCCAATACCAAATAGCAGTTATCGTCGGCAGTCTTCGTCGGGATTCATTTAACCGCAAACTGGCAGACGCGATTGTGAAACTGGCGCCGCCAGAGTTCTCGTTCAGGCAAATACGCATTGGGGACTTGCCGCTCTATAACCAGGATGACGACAAAAATCCGACCGATTCAGTCAGGCAGCTGAAAGCCGATATTACAGCGTCACAGGGTTTGCTGTTTGTGACACCTGAATACAACCGATCGGTTCCCGGTATCCTCAAGAATGCGCTTGACCATGCTTCGCGCCCGTATGGCCAAAACGCTTGGGCAGGTAAACCTGCAGGTGTATTGGGCATTTCAGTAGGGGCCATCGGTACGGCCTTGGCGCAACAGCATTTACGCAACATTCTCGCGTATCTGGATGTACCAACCCTTGGCCAACCAGAGGTATTCATCCAGGCAAAGGAAGAATTGTTTGACGAAGCTGGCAACATAGGCTCAGGCAGCAAAGAATTTCTGCAGCACTGGATGAATCAATATGCTGCCTGGGTGCAGAGGCATGTTGCTTGATCTATGGAAGGAATCGTGATTTTTCAGTCTCTTGGACAACACGAAAGGATAACGCCATGGAACGGATCATCGCAGGGCGATTTCAGACAAAAGACGACGCGGATAGCGTTGCGGCATTGCTTGCGCAATATATCGATGCTGCGGACATCTGCATTTTTCACAACAACCCCCCCGGCCAGCACGATGCTTTTATCCTGGGTGGAGACGAGGATGAAGATCCCGGTACAAAAGGTGCCGGCAAGTCGGCAGCGGGCACAGCCGTTGCTGTAGGGCTCACTGCAGGAATAATCGGCACTTTGGGCGGTCCCGTGGTCGCGCTTGTCGCTGCAGCGACTGGTGCCTATGTCGGATCACTGGCCGGTGCGCTGGACAGGCTCCGCACTTCTGATGACCAGTTGCATGCGCCAGAACGCCGTCATGGTGGCATCATATTGTCGGTGCACATTGCAAATCCGGAAAACGAAAATCGCGTGATCGCTACCTTGTGCGCGCAGGGTGCGCTGGATATCGAACAGGCACAGGGCGAATGGCGTGATGGAGACTGGGCTGATTTCAATCCACTGGCAGCACCGCAATGGGTTGAAAAGCCGGGGAATTGATTCTGCACACTGGAGAATAACCATGCCACTCAAAAAAGGATCCAGCCAGTCGGTTGTCAGCAGCAATATCAAGACACTGGTCGATGACTGGAAGAAGGATGGATCAATAGGAACCAGCCATCCACAGACAAAGAAAAAAGCTGTCAAACAGGCAGTTGCCATTGCCTTGACCAGGGCTGGCAAAAGCCGAAATACGCAGAAGCGTAGACGCAAAGCCAGTTAAGCACGAGTCCATTCTGTCTCGTTACGTTTTGCAACGATTGACATGTGTGTTTTCGTCTGCCTGGAGCAGGCAGGCCTCAACAATATCTACACGTTCATACCTGAACTTTTTCTTGAGCAAGGGCAGCGACCATGGAATTGAACACAGAAAAAATCAGTCGCTTAGTGCGCGAATTGCTGGTCGAGATTGGTGAAGATCCAGCACGCGAAGGCCTGCTCGATACACCACAGCGAGTGGCGAAGGCACTTGAATTCCTTACCTCGGGCTATCGCACCGATACCAAGGAACTGATCAACGGGGCGTGCTTCACCCAGGAAACCAGCAGCATGGTCATCGTCAAGGACATCGAGCTCTACAGCATGTGCGAACACCATATGCTGCCGTTCTTCGGCCACTGCCACATTGGTTATATTCCCAGCGGCACCGTATTCGGCGTGAGCAAGCTCGCCCGTCTGGTGGACATGTACGCACGTCGGCTGCAATTGCAGGAGCGTCTCACCGAGCAGATTTCCAATGCAGTGATGAAAGCGGTCAACGCCAAGGGTGCAGGCGTGATCATTGAAGCGCGTCACCTGTGCATGATGATGCGTGGCGTGGAGAAGCAGAATTCAACGATGGTCACTTCATCTGTCCTTGGAGAATTTCGCAATTCATTCGCCACGCGGGAGGAATTCTTTTCCCTGATCGGGCGCCGCACCTAAACCATGTGCCCGCACTGGTAATTTCTTACTGATGCTTTGCGAGTTGCTTGATCTGCCTGCCAGCTACCCAAGCTTGTTGTCGGCACGGCCGGAACAGTGCATCCGCCGGGAAATCGAATCTTGTCATTGTTGTCTGATATGGCCATCAACAGACGCAAGCACGTTTGCCGTGATGTCAACCGCCAACGGATCGTAGATTATCAAATCCGGCATGCTCTTCAACCAGGTCAGTTGCCGCTTGGCAAATTGGCGGGTGGCGAAAATGCCGCGGTCGCGAAGTTCGCTTTTGGGTATTTGGCCTTCCAGCATCTCCCACGTTTGACGATAACCCACGCAGCGCATGGAGGGTAATTGGGCATCCAATTGATATTTTTGGCGGAGCATGACGACTTCGTCCACCAAGCCCTGACCAAGCATGGTGTCAAAGCGCGTGGCGATGCGGCGATGCAGTTCGCTGCGATTTTCAGGCACCAGCGCGAGTGTCAAAAAGTGATACGCGGGAACCGATTTTTTCTGGGCGGCCAACAAGCTGCTCATGGTTTGCCCTGTCAAACGAATGATTTCAATGGCACGCTGGATACGCTGGGCATCTGCGGGTTTCAAGCGTGCCGCAGTTTCAGGGTCTGTCTGTGCAAGCTCGGCATGCAGCGCGGGCCAGCCTTTTACTGCGGCTTCCAGATCAATCGCTGCGCGTAGTGCGGGGTCAGCATCGGGTAAATCGGCCAGCCCTTCGCGCAGGGCTTTGACATACAGCATGGTGCCGCCGACGAGCAAAGGAATACGCCCCTTGGCAGTGGTTGCGGCCATTTCTCGCAAGGCATCCGTGCAAAACCGCGCGGCAGAATAACGCGCCTCCGGTGTGATCAGGTTAATCAGGCGATGAGGAAACTGTGCTTGCATCTCCGCATCTGGCTTTGCGGTGCCAATGTCCATATCGCAAAACACTTGGGCAGAATCCACGCTGATGATGTCGCACGGATAGCGTGTGGCAATCTCGCAGGCCAGCGCTGTTTTGCCGCTGGCCGTGGGGCCAATCAGGAAAATCGCGGGGGGAAGCCTCATTGGCCGCGCATGAAGAGCTTGTCCAGCCCGGCCATGGGCAATTGCACCCAGGTCGGGCGGCCATGGTTGCATTGATCGGCACGTTCGGTGGCTTCCATCTGGCGCAACAGCGCATTCATTTCCGGCAAGGTGAGATGGCGATTGGCGCGCACCGCACCGTGACACGCCATGGTAGATAACAGCGCATTACGCTGTGTTTCCACGACACGGCTGGCGGGCTGCTCGACCAGGTCTTGCAATAAGGCGCGCACCAAAGCAGCAATATCCCCGCCGGAGAGCATCGCAGGTATGGCACGCACGGCCAGCTCGCGCGGGCCGATGCTGGCCACAGTGAAACCCAGCGTATGCAACGCTTCCATGTGTTCGGTTGCCGTGGCTAATTCATGCGTACTGACCGAGAGCACGATGGGGACCAACAAGGTTTGCATCGCCGGCGAGCCAGCGTCGAGCGATGTTTTCAACTGCTCGTACAAAATCCGCTCATGGGCGGCGTGCATATCCACCAACACCAAGCCGTGCACATTTTCTGCCAATACATAAATGCCGCGTAATTGAGCAATCGCGTAACCCAGCGGATGCTCGATTGGATGTTCGGTTGATTCATGGGCCAATGGCAAATTCGGCGCTGCGCCATCAATAGCTGTCAACGCGGCACGGGCAAAATCAAAATACGGCTGTACCGCCGCTTCGCTCATGCCCAGTGGCGCCTGGTACATCGAAGCATTCGGGTATGACGAAGCATGCGATGCCGCAGGCAAGCCATCGAACCCGTTGCCGATGCTGTGCATCGCATCGCCTGCCCCTGCGCCAGACAAGGGTGTCGCCAAGGTGCGCTGCACGGCGTGAAAAACAAACTGATGAATGCCGCGCGCTTCGCGAAAGCGCACTTCTGTCTTGGCCGGATGCACATTGACATCCACCCCCGCGGGGTCCAGTTCGAGAAACAGCACATAGGCGGGATGGCGAGCCCCATGCAAAATATCTTCATACGCCTGGCGCGCTGCATGCATCAGTAACTTGTCACGCACAAAACGACCATTCACAAAAAAATATTGCTCGTCACGTCCTGAGCGCGAATACGCTGGCATAGCCGCAAGGCCAGATAGCCGCAGCGGCCCGGCAGTCACATCAATGGCCCGCGCATGAGGGAAAAAATCCTCGCCGATGATCTCTTTTGCCCTGCGTGAAAAGTCGGCGCTGGCAAGACGCCACTTCTCGCGTCCTTGATGCATCAAACTGAACGCCACATCGGGCCGCGCTAAGGCCATGCGGCGAAATACCTCGTCGCAATGGGCAAGCTCAGTACTCTCCGTTTTCAAAAACTTGCGCCGCGCCGGGGTGTTGAAATACAAATCGGCTACTTCCATTACCGTACCCGCCGATAAGGCCGCAGGTTGAACCGTGTCACCCTCACCTCCCGACCGCTGCAAACGCCAAGCGTGCGCTGCGCCCATCTGTCGGCTGGTTACAGTAACTCGCGCCACGGCGGTAATAGAGGCTAGTGCCTCCCCCCGAAAGCCATAGCTGCCAACGCACTCCAGATCTTCCAGGCTGGCGATTTTGCTGGTCGCATGGCGGCTTAGCGCCAAGGGCAAATCATCCGCTGACATGCCAAAGCCATTATCCGTCACGCGCATGAGTCGTACCCCGCCTTCTTCCAGTGTCACGTCTATCTTCGTGGCACCCGCATCCAGGCTGTTTTCCAGCAATTCCTTGAGCACTGAGGCGGGCCGCTCGACCACTTCACCGGCTGCAATCTGGCTAATGAGCAAGTCGGGCAAGGGCCGAATTTTTTGTTCTGAACGGGAGGTATTCATGGAGAAGGATTATAGCTTCCGGTAAAATCGGCTTTTCCCTTGCCCGTGCCATCCCATGGAATTTTTTAGCCACTTCATCGACATTTTCCTGCATATTGATAAGCACTTGGCCGTAATGCTTGCCCAATATGGAGTGTGGCTCTACGCCATTCTTTTCGCCATTGTTTTTTGCGAGACCGGTTTGGTGGTCACGCCGTTTTTACCGGGCGACTCGCTCTTGTTTGTCGCTGGTGCGCTCACTGCTACCAGCGCTACAACAGGTGACGGGTTCAATCTCACCGTCTTGATGCCTCTGCTCATGATCGCGGCTATCCTGGGCGATAACGTTAATTACAGCATTGGACGCAGAGCGGGACAACGCATCCTGAAATGGGGTGAAGGTTCGCGATTTTTTAACCGCGCAGCCTACGATAAAACCCATGCCTTTTACACAATGCATGGCGGGAAAACGCTGGTGATTGCGCGCTTTATGCCGTTGATTCGCACCTTTGCACCCTTTGTCGCAGGTGTAGGGGTTATGCACTACCCACGTTTTTTCCTGTTCAATGTCATCGGCGGTGTAGCGTGGATAGGCTCATTAACCTTGGCCGGTTATTGGTTTGGTAACTTGCCCTGGGTTCAAGCCAACTTGACACTAGTAATTTTTGGCATCATTGGCGTATCACTCAGCCCCATGCTGATTGCCTGGCTGCGGCATCGTTTTATCGCTAAAGCAATATGAAAAACCTTGCGGGGTTAGTGATGCTCACTGCCCTGCTGGCTGGATGCGCTCAAATGGGTGAGGCGGGCAGATCCATGCCGGCCTTTGAGCCCAAGCAGCTAGGCAAAAGCGACATTGACCGCGTGGCAGATATCCATCGGCGGGAAATTTTTTCAAGTCTTCGGATACTGACAGAAAAACTCTATCGCCGTAATCCGAAAGAATGGAAAAAGAGCGGGTATCCCACGCTTGAAGCGACACTAGAACACCTGCTGGACCCGCGCACGGGTTGGCGTGTACCCGAGATTGGCCAAAAACAAGGCACAGATGCCATATTGCTGGCGCTCTCCACGGATTATCAAGGTGACCGCGTAGCGGCATTTATTGCGGGCACCGGCGGGATGCTCAATATCGCGTTTGGCGAGAAAACGGAATTTTTCATGTTTGATTCATTAGATCCACAGAAGCTTTACAACAGTGCCAGAAATCTCGAAATTGCGGCCTGGAAACTGGCCAATGCGCGCGATGCGGAAGGCAATCTGTTGCTTTTGAGCAATGAAATAGCAAACCCGCAGCAACCCGCCAACCTGAGCTTTGAGCGCGAGTTCGGCAAGATGATCGGCAACCTGGATTTACTATCTACCATGATTGCTGATCGAGGCAGCCGCAACATTGTTCACGTGACGCATAGCCTGGCTACCGCGGTATTCTTGCCCGTCCTGGCCATCAAGTGACTGCATCAAGATTAACAAGTAAAAAAATGCGTTAACCCACCATTCCCGTGAAACCCTATGTCATTCTTATTTCAGGACAAGGCAGCAACATGCAGGCCTTGCTCGAAGGCCAGCTGCCCGGCCGGTGCGTGGCGGTTTTCAGCGACCGGCCAGAGGCTTCTGGCTTGGCGACTGCGGCAGGCTACGGTATTCCCGCAAAAGTCATCGATCATCGCGCATTTGCCAACCGTGACGCGTTTGACCTGGCGCTCGCCGATGAAATTGAAAATTACACGCCCCAACTGGTGCTGCTGGCCGGGTTCATGCGTATTTTGAGCGACGCTTTTGTCACGCGCTTTAGTGGCCGCATGCTGAACATTCACCCCTCGCTGCTGCCCGTCTTTCCCGGCCTCAAGACACATGCCCGAGCCTTGGCCGCCGGTGTCGAAACTCACGGCTGCACCGTGCATTTTGTTACCCCGGCGCTGGATGGCGGGCCAATTATTGCGCAAGCAGCAGTTCCTGTTTTGCCAGACGATACGGAAGCAGGCCTGGCTGCGCGCGTGCTGGCGGAAGAACATCAGCTTTACCCACGCGTTGCCCGCTGGGTTCTTGCCGATCAGGTCCAGCTAATTGAGGGCCGAGTAAAATGCACTGTCCCTGCGGATTCGCTGCACCCCCCATTGCATCACTTGGCGTGCAATTCCTGATATGCCCTTCGCATTGGCACTCGTCGCCTCGGCATTTTTGCACATCGCCGCACTGCTTAGTCCCGCATGGGAGCTACCGACGCTTAGCCCCGAAGATCCCGCACCAAGACTTGATGCGGTGCTCATGCCCGCTGCCCCGAATAATCCCAGCGCCACCCTTCGTCCGCACGTCGCGGCTCCCTCCGCTGTAGCCCACGCACCCAAGCTGCACCGCGCCGGCCCGCGTCCCCGTGTGCCGGCTGTTCCACCAGAAGCAGGCACCACAGAGCCAAATTTATCTACTGAAACCGTTGCCGCCGTCTCACCAGCGCCGACTTTTGACGAACCAGCCTCTGTTGAACCTCCGACCATTGAATCCGCGCCCATGCCACCCGCTGTCTCGCCACCTGCAGTGCCTTTCTCCTTGCCGAAAAAAGGACGCATGCGTTTCATCGTCACACGAGGCGAAAACGGATTGATCATCGGGCAATCCATCAACACCTGGGCGCACGATGGCATTCACTACACCTTCACGAATATCACTGAAACCACGGGTCTGGCGGCACTGTTCAAGCCCGCCCGGATTGTTCAAGAAAGTGAGGGGGAAATCACCACTGCGGGCTTGCGTCCCCTGTCATTCAGCAACGAACGCAAGAACAAAAAAGACATCGCCCGCTTTGACTGGACCGGGCATCTGATTACCTATGCCGACCGCACAGAGCCGGTTGAAGACGGCACGCAGGATATGTTGTCAATGTATTACCAACTCGCACTGCAAGTGGCAATGGATCAGCCCATGACGGCTATCGATTTGTTCATTGCCACGGGGCGCAAACTCGAGCGTTATCATTTTGAACTGATCGGAGAAGAAACGCTGACCTATCAAGGCCGCACGCACGCCACACAGCACCTGCGCACAAAAAATGGCGAGGACATTATCGATCTGTGGATTTCCAAAACCGTGCATGGCCTGCCACTAAAAATTCGCTTTACCGACCGCAAGGGCGGTATCTTTGACCAGCTCGCAGACGATGCAAGCACCGAGAAAACTCATGAATAAAAATAACCTGAAAACTAAAAACAGCTCCCCCCGCTCCCGCTCAAATTCAACGCAATCCGCCAAGAAAACCTGGCAGCGGCCTAAACAAAACACTCAAAATACAGGCCGGGATGGTTCAGCCCCTGCTGAAGAAGGCTTAACCGCCGGGCTGCTCAATACCGCAATAGAAGCCACCACCCAATTGCTGCAATTTTTACAACCGGCCGATGCGGCTCTATCCGCATTTTTTCGCAGCAAAAAAAGCGGCGCACGAGATCGAGCCTTCATCGCAGAAACCGCCTACGCCGTATTGCGCCGAAAACGCCTGCTCACTCGCCTAGGCACGCTGATCCCCCCCCTCATGCCGACAAAAAAACAGCATGTTTCAGCGCGTGAATTGGTTTTGCTATCGTTGTCCCGCCTGCGCGGCATGTCGCAGCGACAGCTGGAACCTGCACTCGAAGCAGGTGAAGCCGAATGGCTCGCCGAAATTCGCCGCCAGCCAGAACCTGCACTCACGCTGAGCGAACAACTTGATTTTCCTGACTGGTTGGCAGAGCGCTTGAGCACTCGCCTGCCCGCCGATCAATTGCTGGCCTTGGCGCGTGCCCTGAACACACCCGCCCCGCTTGATTTACGCGTCAATACCTTGAAGGCCACGCGCGAAGCCGTGGTGACGCAATTAACTGCCGAGGGCCTCACACTCTCGCCCTGCCCTTATTCACCCATTGGACTTCGACTCAAAAACCGGCCTTTCCTGCAAAAGCATCCGCTCTTTCTTGATGGCTCCATCGAGGTGCAAGATGAAGGCTCGCAGCTACTGGGCTATTTGCTGGCCCCCCGGCGCAGCGAGATGGTGGTGGATTTCTGCGCCGGGGCAGGTGGAAAAACCTTGCTGTTAGGCGCCATGATGCGGTCAACCGGTCGACTGTATGCCTTCGATGTGGCAGAAAAGCGCTTGGCCAAACTCAAGCCACGCGTTGCCCGCGCGGGACTCTCGAATGTGCATCCGATTCTGATTGCCAACGAAAATGATATCCGCGTAAAGCGCCTCGCCGGAAAAGTCGATCGCGTGCTGGTAGATGCCCCCTGCTCCGGCCTGGGCACGTTGCGTCGCAATCCGGATCTCAAATGGCGGCAAACGCCGGAAGGCATCGCTGAGCTCACGCAAAAACAAGCGGCGATACTTGCCGCCGCCGCTCGCCTGCTGAAACCTGGTGGCCGGCTGGTGTATGCCACGTGCAGCATTCTCAGCGAAGAAAATGAAGCCATCGTCGATGATTTTCTGTCCAGCCATCCTGAATTTTTCCGCTTGTCCGCTGCGGATATTTTGGCAGATCAAGGCATTCGCATCGAAGGCATCAATACCACAGCAGACCTTCATCTCAGCCCGCCCATCCACAGCACCGACGGCTTTTACGCTGCCGTGTTACAGCGCCAGAAATGACCACCTGGGTAAAACCGCTGGCGCTGGCTGCATTAATGCTGGCGCTGGCGTCGACAAGTATCACGATCCGAGCGGAAACGGTCGCCGCCGCGGGCTCGGTGGAAGCCTTGTTCACTCCTTGGGATGATGCAGAAGGCGCGATCATCCGGGCGCTTGCCGAGGCGCAGCAAAGCATACATGTGCAAACCTATCTGCTCACCAGCCGATCGATAAGCCAGGCTCTGATCTCTGCCAAAAAGCGAGGGGTCGCTGTGGCTATTCTGGCCGATCAGAAAATGCTCGATACCGGACAAAACTCGCAAATTCCCATACTGGCAGCGGCAGATATTCCTGTCCGGCTGGAAACCCGATATGCTGTTGCGCATAATAAAATCATTCTGATAGATGCCAAGACGCCTCACGGCATCTTGATCACAGGCAGTTATAACTTTACCTGGTCCGCACAAGCGCGCAATGCTGAAAACTTATTGATTCTGCGTGACAACCCGGCACTGCTGCAACGCTATCTGAATAACTGGCAACGCCATCACGCCGAAGCTCAGCCTTTTAAACCGGAAACTAAAGAAAACAAGGAAGCCCCTCATGGCCGTTGAACTTTCTGCCGTTTGGAATGACCTGATTGCCGACCTGAATCACCCCGATATCCTTTGGCAGCTCGCCGCACTAGCAATTTCGCTCTTGCTGGCCAAGCTTGTTGAAAGCTTTGTACGCGAGCAAGTTGCCGCCCACTCGGTACCCGATCTGGGACGCGCCAGGCAATTGGGTCGGGGCAGCCTGAAACGTGTCATTTTTCCCATCGTGGCGCTGGGTTTGATCCTGTTTTCACGCTGGCTGTTGCGACCGGTGATGCACACGCATTTATTGACGCTGGCAATGCCTCTGCTGGCCTCGCTCGCCGTCATTCGACTGGTGTTTTATATTTTGCGGCACAGCTTTACGCATGCCACATGGCTTACCAGCTTTGAGCGTATTTTTGCCACCATCGCATGGAGCATCGTGGCTTTGCACATTCTCGGTGTGCTGCCAGAAATAATCGATGTGCTGGAATCCATCACCTTGCCTATCAGCAAAACGCCACTTTCCTTGTGGCAAATATTGCAAGGCCTGGTCACCGTCGCCGCAACCTTGTTGATTGCCTTGTGGCTTTCCAACGCGTTTGAAGCCCGCTTGAGTCGGGCGGCTGAGATGGATACCAGTTTGCGCATTGTGCTCTCGCGCCTGTTGCGTGCTCTTTTGGCACTGTTTGCCATATTGCTTGCGCTGCCCCTGGTGGGCATTGATCTGACCACGCTCTCGGTATTTGGTGGCGCACTGGGTGTGGGCCTGGGCTTTGGTCTGCAAAAAATCGCCAGCAACTATGTATCCGGCTTCATCATCCTGCTGGATAACTCCATTCGCATCGGCAATATCATCAGCGTCGGCAATGATCGCGGCCAGGTCACGCGCATCACCACACGTTTCACCGTTTTGCGCAGCCAAACGGGCATCGAATCACTCGTGCCCAATGAATTACTCGTCAGCTCGGTCGTGCAAAACGAATCCTACAGCGACCGCCAGGTACGCGTTGCCCTGCCGATACAGATCAGCTACGGCAGCGATCTTGAACTCGCCATGCAGCTGCTAGTGAATGCTGCAAAAGCCCACTCGCGTGTTCTGCCAGAACCTGAACCCGCTGTGCTGCTCAAGGAGTTTGCCGATTCGGGCATCAACCTTGAGTTGGGTTGCTGGATCACCGACCCCGAAAATGGGTTAGGCATACTGCGCTCGGATATCAATCTGGCCATCTGGCACAGCTTTAAACAGCATGGCATCGCGATTCCTTTTCCGCAACGAGAAATTCATATTCTGGGAGAAAACAATGGCTGAAACACGCCTGATTTACGGCTTTCATGCCATCACCGCCAAACTGCGCCACGCCGCAGAAGACGTGCATGAAATCATCATCGCCGAAGGCCGCCAGGACGGCCGCATGCGCGACCTGTTAAAGCTGGCCGAGAGTTTCAAGGTACGCGTCATGCTATCTGACACGGCTCGCCTGGATGCCATGTCCGGCGCTGTCGGCAGAAACAGCAGCCATCAAGGCGTCGTCGCCCGCATTGCCGCCCAGGCGCGGCACGTTACGCTGGACGACGTACTGGAAAACCTGCAAGAACCCGCGCTGCTGCTGGTGCTGGACAGCATTACCGACCCGCATAATCTGGGCGCTTGTTTGCGCGTGGCAGACGCCGCAGGTGCGCACGCCGTGATCGCACCCAAGGACAAGGCCTGCGGGTTGAATGCCACCGCCATTAAAGTCGCCAGCGGCGCGGCGGACACCGTGCCTTACATCGTGGTGACCAACCTCGCCCGCTCAATACGCGAAATGCAAGAGCGTGAAATCTGGGTTATCGGCACCGCGGCCGACGCCAAGCGGGAAATCTACGCCATCGACCAAAAAGGCCCCACCGCCTGGGTGCTGGGTGCCGAAGGCAGCGGCATGCGCCGCCTGACGCAAGAGACGTGCGATGAGCTCGCCTACATCCCCATGCATGGCAGCGTGGAAAGCCTGAATGTTTCCGTCTCTGCTGGTTTGTGTTTGTTCGAGAGCCGGCGCCAGCGGCAAGGTTAAGCCTCGGGAAAGCACCGAATGATCGGCTGAACAGTTCCCGAAGGCGACCCGCAGGTAGTGCAAAGCAAGCACCGCGCTGGCGCCGGTGAGACGGCGCTCTGTGAACCACTGCGGATGAAAATTGGGTTCTTCTACAGATTCAACGCTTGAATTCACCGGCCTGCGCGGCTTTTTTGCACAGGCCGGTGGAATGATAGGTTCGACCCCGCGCGTGAATGAAGCAATGGCTTATACCGGAGAATGATTCTTGAGCCACTCGCGCAAGGCGGAGTCCACGCGAGTCTGCCAGCCCTCGCCACTTTCGCGAAATTGCTCAACCACTTCTCGCGACAACCGAATGGTGATACGCTCTTTGGTCGGGGTCTTCTGAAGGCCGCGCACGCCCAGCTTCTTTCTAAGGGATGATGGCAACACCTCAGCAGCCGGCCTGAATTTCGCCATATCTTCGGCGGTTAGTTCGCGGACCTCGCCGTCAGTGTCAATCAAGGGTTTGCGACTTGTCATGTCTATTTGCCTCTCTCGTATTTGCCTTACGGAAGCTGATTACCCGAATTCCCGTCTCGATCTCGGTAAAGCACAGTACATGCAGCCGGCGATCCAGGTAGCACAGTGCAATGTAACGAGTTTCGCTATATGCCTTTCGGGTGTCAGGAAACACCAGTGCAGTATTGAAATCAGCTTCTGCCGCTCGCTCAAACGAGAGCTGGCGTTCTCTGATGTTTCTCTCGTTCTTGATCGGGTCAAAGTCGACTTTCATGCGCTAGTTAGAGTGTATGTACAAATAGGTGGCACGTCAAGGGTATGCACAAACATACCCTGCACTTCCACGTGAAGGCGAGGGTACCTAAAAAGATGGAAAACTTTCCATCAAGGCGCTGGATAAAAAATTGATTGAGTTCATGCTTTATTTAGAATCAACAAGAAACCTGTTTTTAGTGGAGCCTAAAAATGAATCCGTTACCATCCGTTACCATCAACTAAATCAACGGATGCAGCACCAAAACTGCTGGATCAGGTGCGTGGCAAGATACACCTCAAACATTACAGTTTGCGTGCTGAACAATCCTATACCGACTGGATTAAACGATTTATTCGTCATTTTGACAAACGTCAATAATCGATCACGCCGCAGCCTGTGGCGAGAAGTTCCTGCAGGCGAACCGAAGGGAGCGCAAACAAGGCTTGCGGTTCGCATGAACTTCATTCGTCCCGCCGCCGCCCGCGCATCAATCGGTAAACCGCCGGGATCACGAACATCGACAGCAACGGTGCGGTGATCATGCCGCCGACCATGGGCGCGGCAATTCGGCTCATGATTTCCGAGCCGGTGCCGCTGCCCAACAAAATGGGCAATAGCCCCGCAAGAATCATTAGTCATCGCCTTTGGCCGCACGCGCAGCACGGCACGGCGCTGATCGGCGTTGCCATCGCCACAAAAAAAGGCGGTTATGCCAATGGCGCCGTATTGTCAGCGCCGACTTTTTTGAATCTTTGTTTGAACTCGTTTTTGGATTGGGCGTATCGGGGTAGGCCCAGCATCGCCTATGCCTAGCGCCACCAACACCGGCATGACCGCGATGATTACGCTCGACGACACAGCGCCGCAAGATAGTCGGGGCAAGCGGCTATGAGTTTATCTATCGTCGCCCCTGAAGAGACAGTCAGTGAGCAACGTCCGTAAAACACCGTCATTACGCTGGAAACTAAGAGGGCCCGGATATAAACCGTCACGTCCAGGCCACCCTTTGAAACATGACAATCCGCTTACTTGTCACCCTCGATCTTGGTGATGGTCAGCGCACCGTTCATTTTTTCAACATGGAATTTGACCTTGTCGCCTTCCTTTACCTGATCGAGCATGGCGGGATCGGCGGCATGAAACACCATGGTCATGCCGGGCATTTGCAGG
>SCUZ01000049.1 GCA_004322535.1 Rugosibacter sp. | reverse complement strand
GTGTGATCTGGTCAAGACAGGCGATACTCTCACTATCACGCAGGTCGGCTCACAGCTGGCTCAAGCGTTGATGCAGCAATTGGAAAACTTGAAAACCCATGACTGTTAAACAAAAAGGCGCAGCGAAAACCGCTCGCATCCCGATCAAGATTATTCCGGTCGCCACGTCGCTGAAAAAACCCGACTGGATTCGCGTCAAGGCAGGTAATTCAGCCACGCGCTTTGGCGAGATCAAACAGATTTTGCGTGAACATCAATTGCACACTGTGTGCGAAGAAGCGTCCTGCCCCAACATCGGCGAGTGCTTTGGCAATGGCACAGCGACCTTCATGATCCTCGGCGATTTATGCACACGGCGTTGCCCGTTTTGCGATGTCGGGCACGGTAAACCGCTTCCGCCGGATGTTGACGAGCCGCTGAAACTCGCCCAGACCATCGCCGCGATGAAGTTGAATTATGTGGTGATTACCAGTGTCGACCGTGATGATTTACGCGATGGCGGCGCACAGCATTTTGTTGATTGCATCACGCAGATTCGCGCGCTGTCGCCGCGCACCAAAATAGAAGTGCTGGTGCCGGATTTTCGTGGTCGGCTCGATCTTGCCATCGACATCCTCGGCACCCAACCGCCGGACATCATGAATCACAACATGGAAACCGTGCCGCGTCTGTACAAGCAAGCCAGGCCCGGTGCCGACTATGCGCATTCGCTGCGCCTGCTGCAGGAGTTTAAACAACGTCATCCGCATGTTCCCTCCAAATCCGGTCTCATGGTGGGCTTGGGCGAGAGTGACGAAGAAATCCTCGCCACGATGCGCGACATGCGCGACCACGGTGTCGAGATGCTCACGCTTGGTCAATACCTCGCGCCTTCGGGCCATCACTTGCCCGTCATGCGCTATGTGCATCCCGATACCTTCATCTTATTCGAGCAGGCCGCCACAGCCATGGGTTTTACACATGCTGCTTGCGGGCCGATGGTGCGCTCTAGCTATCACGCCGACAGCCAAGCTCACGCCGCTGGCGCGATTTAAAGAGTCGGCGCTGGCGATACGGTAACTACGCTGCGGCTTTTGTCATGCATACGCTGAACGCCGCGCAACAAGCCGCTGTATCGTATGTCGATGGCCCGCTCTTGGTATTAGCCGGTGCGGGCTCGGGCAAGACGCGTGTCATCACGCAGAAAATTGCCTACCTCATCCGCGATTATGGCATTGCGCCATCACACATCACGGCGATTACCTTCACCAACAAGGCCGCAAAAGAAATGCAGGCGCGCGCTAAAAATCTGCTAGGCGAGCGCGGCAAAGGAGTAATCATCAGCACGTTTCACTCGCTGGGTGTGCGCATTTTGCGGCAAGAAGCCAATGCACTCGGGCTAAAGCCAGGTTTTTCCATTCTTGACGGCGCGGATGCCACCGGATTATTGCAAGAGTTGTCAGGCGGTGTGGATAAAGCGCAATTGCGCTTGTTGCAGTCGCGTATTTCGTTATGGAAAAATGCACTCATTGATCCTGATGCCGCCATAGCGCTTGCCACGGATGGGCTGGAAAGTAGCGCGGCGCAGCTGTATGTTGATTATGAACGTGCTTTGCGGGCGTATCAGGCAGTTGATTTTGATGATCTGATTCGCTTGCCTGTCGCGTTGTTTTCCACGCAAGAAGAGGTGGCTGAGCGTTGGCGAAAGCGGCTATGGCATCTGCTCATTGATGAATATCAAGATACCAATCGCGGCCAGTATCGGCTGGTGCAATTGCTCACTCAGGGGCGCGACGCATTCACCGCGGTGGGTGATGATGATCAGTCCATCTATGCCTGGCGCGGTGCCGATAGTGAAAATCTGCGCTTGTTAAAAGCCGATTATCCGCGCCTGAAAGTGGTGATGCTGGAACAAAATTATCGTTCGACATCGCGCATCCTGGGTGCGGCCAATCAGCTGATTTCGCACAATCCGAAGTTATTTGAAAAAAAACTGTGGTCAGAACATGGGCAGGGCGAAGCAATCCACATTCAAACCTGTCGTGATGGCGACCATGAAGCCGAATGGGTCGTTTCTCGTCTCTCCGCACACCGCTTTGAACGGCGTACCCAGTTTTCTGATTACGCGATTTTGTATCGTGGCAATTATCAGGCACGTGCTTTTGAACAACAGTTGCGTGCGCAACGTATTCCGTATGTGATTTCTGGCGGACAGTCTTTTTTTGAGCGCATCGAGATCAAAGACATCATTGCCTATTTGCGCCTGCTCACCAATCAGGAGGATGATCCCGCGTTTATTCGCGCGGTGACAACTCCTAAGCGCGGCATTGGCGGTTCAACGCTGGAAACCTTGGGCCTTGCCGCCGGCAGACGACGTCAAAGCCTGTTTGCAACGCTGCTTTCACCAGTACTGGGCGATGATCTGCCGGTGCGTCAACACACCGCGTTACGCGAGTTTTCCGGGTTCATTCAGCGCATGGAAGGACGCGCGAAAAACGAGCCTGCGGGCGCCCTGCTTACCGCAATTATCGATGCCATCGGGTATGAAACGTGGTTGTTTGGCTCACTCGACGTGCGCGATGCTGAAATCCGCTGGGCGAATGTGTGTGACTTTGTGCAGTGGATCGCGAAGAAGGGCGAGGAAGAAAATAAAACCTTGCTTGAATTAGCGCAAAGTGTCGCGTTGTTATCCATGCTGGATAATGGGGCAGAAGAAAGTAATGCCGTTCAACTCGCCACGCTGCATGCCGTCAAAGGGCTGGAATTTCGGCACGTGTTTCTCGCGGGTATTGAAGAGGGCTTGTTACCGCACCGTGATTCGCTCGACCCCGCGCGACTGGAAGAGGAGCGACGCCTGATGTATGTCGGCCTGACGCGTGCCCAAGCCAGCTTGACCATCAGCTGGTGTGAGCGCCGCAAACAAGGCAAGACATGGATGATGCGCGAGCCTTCAAGGTTTATCGCCGAGATGGGCTCGATTGCGCTGAGCACTGCAGCGCAGGGTGTATTGGTGCCCGATACAACTACAGCCATCGCACGTGCTGCGGGATTGCGCGCGATGCTGGCCGGAAAATGATAAAGGCCGTTAACCCCGGCCTTTATCATTTGTCCAAACAATGCTGGACTGATTGCCTTGGGGCTGGGTAAATCACTTCGCCGCAGGCTCTTTCAAGCTGCCACCCGATTTGTTTGCCATATAGACAATCGCATGCGCGAGCTCGGTTTCGGTCGCATCAGACCCGCCCTTGGGCGGCATGGCATTTTTACCCAAGATGGCTGACTTGAGTAGCCCGCTCAGCCCAAGCTTCAAACGCGGGGCCCAGGCAGTATTGTCGCCAAGCTTTGGCGCACCCGCCGCGCCTGTTGAATGGCAAGCGATGCAGGCAGCCTGATACAGCTGCTCGCCGGTACGCTCAACACCAGTGCTGCCAGAAGCCGCAGCAATGCTCACTTGAGCTACAGGCATGATGCGCTGATTCACAGCCTCTTCGTCAACTACTTCTTGCCGATGCATAAGGCTAATCGCCGTGATAAGGGCAATCGCTACGGTGACGATCGTCGCCACGATAAGATAAATAAAACCGCGAAGCGTATCGTTTTCCATGGGTAAACTTTCAAAAATGATGAATGCGAGGCGCGAATTATAATGGATACTGTGCCTGACGATGGACGCCAACACGCGAACGCGCTATGCTACGCCCCCTGCGCCTGTAGCTCAGATGGATAGAGTACTGCCCTCCGAAGGCAGGGGTCGCACGTTCGAATCGTGTCAGGCGCACCAATCACCATCGATATTTCCGAGGTTTGTCTGGAGTTTGTTAAAGCGCTAGCGCAGATTGATCGGGGGTCGCGGTGACTATCCTCTCTTCTACCCTGCCTTATCCCGACTTGAAAAGAAGATCATGATTCTTTGTCTCGATGCAGGGAATACGCGACTAAAGTGTGGTCTGCATGATGGTCAAAACTGGCGCATGCAGCGGGCTTTTGGCTATGATGCCTTGCCGGAGTTGGCGAACTTACTTTTATTGCTATCTACCGAATCGCAGGTCACGGTGCCCAGGCAGATAATTGCATGTAATGTTGCCGGTGCAGCCGTCCGGCTGCAAATTGAACAGAGCGCGCAGCAACTGGCGATTCCCCTGACTTGGCTGGAAAGCACAGCGACTTGCTGTGGTGTGCGCAATGGCTATGATTCTCCCACCCAGCTTGGGGCTGACCGTTGGGCAGGGCTGATTGCTACGCGGGCGTTATCAACTGAGGTATCAATCGTGGTGCAGGCAGGCACGGCAACGACTATTGATTTACTCGACGCAGAAGGTGTGTTTCGCGGCGGGCTTATTCTGCCAGGTTTGGCGCTGATGCATCGAGCATTAGCCAAAAACACAGATCAATTGATCGATGTAAGTGGTCACTTTAGCGAGTTGCCAAAAAATACAAATGACGCAATTGCTAGTGGGGCGCTGCACGCCACGTTGGGGGCGATTGAGAAAATGCGGGGCTTGCACGACGCAGCCCAATGCATTCTATCTGGTGGTGCTGCGGCTGATTTGCTGCCTCATCTTGCTGCGCCGATACGCCAGATAGATTATCTGGTTCTGGAAGGCTTGCTGCAGGTAGCTAAAGCGTCTGCCCTCGCTTGAGGGCTTTTTCAGAGTTGAAAAGCAAATAAAAATTAAATATTGTTTACAATTTGAATGAGAATGGTTATCATTTGAATGTGAACTATTTATCTACTTATCTAAGGAGACTCTTGTGATTTTTAATCGATTGATTTTGTGTATCGGGATGTTTTTCTCTGTCACTGTATTGGCCGCGGATAGTGAGATGGTTTTGACTATTCGTGAGCACCGTTTTGAGCCTAGCGAGCTAAAGGTTGCTGCAAACCAAAAAATCCGGCTAGTTGTCAAAAATCTGGATGCGACGCCGGAAGAATTTGAAAGCCACGAGTTAAACCGTGAAAAAGTCATCCCAGGTAAAGGGCAAACCACTATTTACATTGGTCCGCTTAAACCAGGCCGCTATCCATTTATGGGCGAATTCAATCAAAAAACGGCGCAAGGTGTCGTGGTTGTGGAGTAACCATGTTTGGCATAGGGATTATTGTTTTTCGAGAAACACTCGAGGCAGCAATGATTATTG
This sequence comes from Rugosibacter sp., assembly GCA_004322535.1. GTDB lineage: Bacteria > Pseudomonadota > Gammaproteobacteria > Burkholderiales > Rhodocyclaceae > Rugosibacter. The sequence continues at coordinate 6,544 of SCUZ01000049.1, read as the reverse complement.
GCATTCTCGCCGCGGCAACGGTGGGTATTGCAGGCCGTAGCCGCATGCTGCTCGGAGGCATTGCGGCGGGTGTCGTAGGCGCTATCGTGGTGGCTTTGCTGACAAGCCGAATTGCTGAAATGGCCAGCGGTACGGGGCAAGATCTGCTGAATGCAGGCATTCTCGGCTTTGCCGTGGTGATGCTGGCGTGGCATAACATCTGGATGTCACGCCACGGGGCTGAGTTAGCACATCAGGCGCGGCAGGTAGGTCATGCCGTGCGGGGTGGCGAAAAAACATTGCTCACTCTTTTTGTTGTTATTGCGCTGGCTGTATTGCGCGAAGGATCTGAAACCGTACTTTTCGTCTATGGCTCAATGGCAGGCAGCGAAACCAGTGCGCTGCAAGTGTTGACCAGCGGCGGTTTGGGCCTTGGCGCAGGAGCGCTGGCTGGTTTTTTACTGTATGCAGGCTTTTTGCGTATTCCAGCGCGCTGGTTTTTTGCAGTCACCAGCGGTCTGATTCTTTTGTTAGCTGCTGCGATGGCGAGTCAAATGGCGCGCTTTCTGGTGCAAAGCGATGTGCTGCCGGATATGGGTAGCCCGTTGTGGGATACCACTGGCATGTTATCGAACACGTCCGCTGCAGGTGTCCTGCTGCATGCGCTGATGGGCTACGAGGCAATGCCTTCTGGTTTGCAGGTTGTTTTCTATATCACGACGCTAATCGTCATTTTGTCGGCGATGCGGATATTGCGGTATCGCAAAGATGCTATTTCAGGTTTTTAATCGAGGAAAAAATGAAACTACACAACATAACAGCACCCATTCTCTTGATCTTGAGTTCAGCGGCTTTCGCCGGACCGGCTGATTATGTATATACACCAGCGGTGGAGTACGGTGAGCGAGAAATCGACTTCAAGTATGGCAGCCAAAAGTTAGGCGATGGTAATCCCGATCTTGCCGCGTGGAGTTTAGGTGTGGGATATGGCGCGACCGAGTGGTGGTTTACCGAGATATATACCAAATATAAGTTTGCAACACCCGGTAATAGTGCTCATTACGATGCTTGGGAGTGGGAAAATAAATTTCAGCTAACCGAAACAGGGAAGTACCCAGTCGATGTAGGTTTTTTACTGGAACTTGAGCATCCAAAAGATCGTAGCGAAGGGTGGGAAGTGAAATGGGGCCCGTTGCTGCAAACCGAATTTGGCAAATGGCAATTAAATGGCAATTTGCTGTTTAAACGACACTATCGTGTAGATAGCCCATCTGACACAGAGTTGGCCTATCAAGCACAGGTCAAGTACCGGGGCAATCAGCAGCTAGAGTTTGGTATGCAAGCCTTTGGTGCGGTGGGTAAGTGGAGTAACTGGCAGCCATCGGATCAGCAAAGTCACCAGGTTGGCCCGGCAATTTTTGGTAAGTTGCCGCTAGGAAATCATCAGGCGATTAAATACAATGCGGCTTGGTTGATCGGTGTTTCACAAGGTGCGCCGGACCAAGCTTTTCGTCTGCAAACAGAATACGAATTTTAATTCTGACAGTACGGGGTTTAGCGGTTGCCCCGCTGATACATCTTCTTGCTAGGGCCAGAATAATCCGGTGAAAATTTTACGTGTGTGTTTTTTCTTGCTGATTTTGGCTAACGTTGCCTTTTTAGCCTGGTCACTGGGTTATTTTGACGGGGTCGTGGAAATTCACGAACCCCATCGTCTGGCGCAACAATTAAATGCGGAAAAAATGCGGATTGTGGATGAAAAGCCAGTGCGCGAAGCAACCATGGCTTGCAGCAGAGTGAGTGGTCTTACCCAGGCCGCAGTTGAGCAGATTGAACGTGATGCAGCCGCTTGGGGTAGCAAAGCCACGCGTTTGCAACCACAGGTTTTCCATCGGGTGGTCATTGTCGGTTTGACTGATAAGGCCGCAGCAGAATTGAAAAAAACAGAACTACTGAGGCAACTCCAGCAAGACCTTACTCCTTTGCAGCCTGCTTCTTTGGCTGAAATACAAGTTCAAGCCGCCGCCAATGGACGGTATGAAATTGTTGTGGGGCTCTTTACCGACGAAATAACTGCGCGAGACTATGTCGCCACGCTGAGAAAACGCGGCCTCATGTCAGCTCAATGGGAACAGCCAAAATCTTCAGGGCCTCGTGAAGTATTGGAAATTCAGGCAAAAGACGTTATGTTTGCTGAACAATTAAAGACCTGGATTGCGCCGTTTCCTTCTGCAGTGGTAATGAGTTGCGTGCGCTGAACTCGATGGCCATAAACTGTACGACGCTTCTCATCAAGCGCTACCGCTAGCGTGAGTTACCTCATCGGATTAACCGGCGGGATTGGTAGCGGAAAAAGCGCAGTGGCGGATTTGTTTGCTGCGCATCGGGTGCCTGTGATCGATACTGACGCAGTCTCCCACATGCTGACAGCTGCCAGCGGCGCAGCGATGCCGAGCATTCGTGCCGGTTTTGGCGAAAACATGGCCATGCCCGATGGTGCGCTTGATCGTGCGGCGATGCGTGCACATATATTTGCTCAGCCCGAAGAGCGCAAACGACTTGAAGCCATTTTGCATCCATTAATCCGGGCTGAGGTTGAACGGCGCATTAACGTTGAGAACTCGCGCAACAATCAGTCTTACATCATTCTTGTTGTGCCACTCTTAATTGAGTCAGGCACTTATCGCCGACGTGTCCAACGTATCGCTGTGGTGGATTGTTCTGAAGCGACCCAAATTCGCCGTGTAATGGCCCGTAATGGTTTGTCGCAAAATGAGGTTGAGCGAATTTTGCAAGCGCAAGCGACTCGCGCCGAGCGCTTGGCTGTTGCTGATGATGTAATAGAAAATGATGGCCAACTGGCAGCATTAACACCGCAAGTGGCGCGTTTGCACGATAAATATCTCGCATTGGCCGGGCATGTGGGTTGAGATTTAGGTAAATTTCGGGGACAATGCGATTCATTTTGTTCACTTGGCCCGTGTGTGATTACTTACGAATATCCTCTTAGCGAGCGAGTGCGCACTTTGCTGCGGCTCGAAGATCTGTTTGAAAAAATCATACATTTCGCCTCCGCCAAAGATGCCGCCGAACATCATGCAGCGCTGGTGTTGTTGTTCGAGATTCTTGAAGTGGCTGGCCGTGCCGATTTGAAATTCGATCTGGTTCAGGAGCTGGAGCGCCAGCGACAGATTTTGCTGTCTTTCCGCAACAATCCGGAAATCTCTGAAGATGCACTCTCGGGCGCACTCTATGAAATTGAGCAGGCAAGTACGCAATTGCTTGCCGTGCAGGGAAAAATTGGCCATTATCTGCGTGAAAACGATTGGTTAATGAGCATTAAAAACCGAGTCGCGATTCCGGGTGGCGTGTGCGAGTTTGATCTGCCGGGCTACCACTATTGGTTAAATAGTGATGCGCCGTTGCGACAAAAAGACATTGAGGCCTGGTTGACGCCCATGTTGCCTATCCGACAGGCGCTGACGATTGTGCTGCGCCTGCTGCGTGCGTCTGGCCGCTCGGATCGACTTATGGCTCAGCGAGGCGCTTATCAGGTCATGCTGGGTGGACGCAATTACCAACTGGTTCGTTTGCAAATCAGAAAAGACAACCACGTGATACCGGAAATCTCCGCCGGCAAGCTCGCCATTAATGTACGTTTTTTGCGACCGGATATGACGCAGCGGCCACGCCAGATGGAGACCGATGTCGAGTTCGAAATGACGCTTTGTAACCTGTAAACATGGCGTCTAATCACTCTAATTTATCCAAGCCACCACGCATCGTATCGTGTCCGCGTTGCCGGACTCCAGTCGAATGGGTGGAAGCCAGTCGCTTTCGACCATTTTGTTCTGCGCGTTGCAAGACCGATGATTTGGGTGCATGGGAAAGCGAAGCCTATCGCGTTGCCGCCAGCGAAGAAGCGCCGTTGAGTGACGAATCAGGATAGCGGCGTAGAAATCAGTAACTCAACTATGCGGCTGTCTTTACCAGGCTGAACGAACAGCAGCGATGCCATGTGCTCCGCAAGTGCGGGCAGTGTCAAGATCATCGCGTGATAATCCGCCCAAGGCAAAAGTCGGCGTTGGTGGTACGGCGAATTGGTCATTAATCTCTGCTGCGAAAGCTGCCCACCCCAAGCCCGCTCGTCCGGGGTGCGTTGCGGTTTCGCGTAGGGGTCCATAAACCACGAAATCACAACCGATCTGCGTTGCGTGCAGCAACTCGGCAGGGGAGTGGCACGACGCGGCCACCAGCGGAAACTCAGGGCGTGTTGCGCAGGCGGCCAGTTGCGCGGATGTCAGGTGGACACCATCAGCCCCAGCAGCCAAAGCCAGCAACGGATCGCTGTTGACCAGCACGCGAGCGCCCGCGTTGTGACAGTGTTTGACTGCTGCATGAACAAACGCTTCCCGTTGTTGAGGGCCAAGCGTCGGCTCGCGCAGCTGTACAAGCTTGAGCCCGTTTTCCAGGGCGCGATCAAGTGCTTCGAGTTGAGCAGCAACGCCGATTTCTGCGGCATGCGTGATGGCGTAAAACGCAGGCAAGGCCAGCGCAGCCAAGACTGGAGCATTAGCCGGCAACATCGGCTGAACGGTCAGCGCGCCCGGCGTTTGCCAGGTGAGTGCGCTATGTACATGATGACAAATCTCACTTTGCCAGGCACGTACTCGAAAAAAATGAAGATGCACATGCGCATGTTCATAAACATGCTCACGGTGTAACCACGGGTCGGCGCGCAAAACCTTGATGCCGAGTTCTTCATGCAGTTCCCTCACCAGGGCTTCACGCGCTGTTTCCCCGGGTTCGACTTTGCCGCCGGGAAATTCCCAATACCCGGGATAAAACGTATTGGCTGCGCGTTGGCCTAATAAAAATTGTCCATTCGCGCGTTCAATAACGGCGGCGGCGACATGTGTTACTTTCATTTTTTCGGACGGCTATGTCGACCCGCGTAGTCCCGGGCAAATTGCCAGGCCACGCGACCGCTGCGCGAGCCACGTATTTGTGTCCATTGCAATGCTTCGCTACGAATCGGATTGCCAGGCTCCAGCGTGTCGATTGGATGGCCAAAAACGGTGAGCCAATGTGCGCAAATGACAAGATATTCATCTTGGGTAAAGGCGTAAAAAGACAGCCATAAACCAAAGCGTTCGGAAAGCGAGATTTTTTCTTCGGTTGTTTCGCCGGGGTGAATATCACCTTCTTCGGTGTATGTCGTTTCAAGATTTTCAGCCATTTTTTCCGGCATCAGATGGCGCCTGTTGGATGTGGCATAGACCAGCAGATTTTCCGGCATGCCGGTGATGGAGCCATCAAGCAGACTCTTCATGGCTTTGTAACCCGGCTCGTTCGCTTCGAACGATAAATCGTCGCAGAAAATAATAAATTTTTCACGACGCCCAAAAACAAGATCCACAATGTCAGGCAAGTAAACCAGATCGTCCTTATCCACTTCAATCAAGCGCAATCCGCGGTGGGAAAACTGGTTTAGTGCGGCCTTGACGAGCGAGCTTTTGCCTGTGCCGCGTGCACCAGTGAGTAGCACATTGTTGGCACTTCTGCCTTGTACAAATTGTCGCGTGTTTTGTTCGATACGCTTTTTTTGTGGCTCAACGCCTTGTAAATCGGTCAAGCGAATTGCATGCGGGTGACGCACGCCTTCGAGCCAGCCGCGACCGCTGCGCGTACGCCAGCGAAAAGCACAGGCCGACCAGTCGGTCACCGGCAAAGTGGGTGGCAAGATCGCTTCAAGACGGTCAATTAAAGTTTCGGCGCGAAGAAGAAAGCGAGAAAAGTCAGTCATCGGTACACTCTGGGGTTTTAACGCGACGAACTTTAGCAGATTCATGAAACGCATCCTGATCTATCTACTCATTACGGGCCTGTCGTTTGCACTGGCCAACTGTACAACAACATCTGTCCCTCCAATAAATGCACCACAGCGGTGCGCAGCCTTGCCTACCTGCGTGGCAAGTCCGCCAGGCGATGTTTCCCTGCCTCCTGCGCCAACAATGCAAGCCGCACAGTGGGATGATTTAATTGGCTGGGAAACCGATGATCCTGCCCCGGTGTTGGCGGCTTTTCTTGATAGTTGTCGCGTGCTGGCAAAGCAAGCGTTATGGCAACCCGTGTGCGCGGCGGCGCGTGCGGCCGGCATACAAAGCTCCGGCGCTTTGCGCACATGGTTTAAAACTCAGTTTCAGCCTTGGGTGATGGTAAATGCCGATGGCTCTCGCACGGGAATGATCACCGGCTATTTTGAACCTGTGTTGCAAGGCAGTCGCATGCCTTCCCGCCAAAACCCTTATCCGGTGTATGGCCCGCCAGACGATCTGATCACGGTAGATTTGTCTGAACTTTATCCTGAGCTTAAACACCTTCGGCTGCGCGGGCGTCTCGAGGGTAAAAAAATTGTTCCTTATTATGCTAGATCAGAGTGGCGTCAAAAAGAAAGCAAGCACTCACAAAAAGCGATTGTCTGGGTATCAAACGCCGTGGATTTATTTTTCATGCAAGTGCAGGGCTCAGGCCAGGTGGCACTGGGTGATGGCAGTCGTATTCG
>SCUZ01000048.1 GCA_004322535.1 Rugosibacter sp. | reverse complement strand
ACTTCACAAAATTCTTCATGACCCGCGATATTGCGAATCGGCCGAACAGTAATTCCCGGGGTGGTGAAGTCAACCAGCAGAAAACTGATGCCTTCCTGCTTTTTCACGGTTTTATCGGTGCGTACGAGCAGAAAAATATGGGTGGCATCTTGTGCGAGGGTAGTCCATGTCTTCTGCCCGTTGACAATGAAATCATCGCCTTCTTCAACCGCGTCTGTGCGCAAACTGGCTAGATCGGAGCCGGCATTGGGTTCAGAGTAGCCTTGACACCAGATGTTTTCGCTCTGGATGATTTTTGGCAGATATTTCTGCCGTTGTTCGTCACTGCCATATTGAATCAGCAGCGGGCCTATCATCACAATACCCATGTCCGGCGCACGGCCCACTCCCCAGCGCTCCTGCTCTTCGATAAACACAATGAGCTTTTCAGGGCTTAGCCCCATGCCGCCATAAACCTGTGGCCAACTGGGGGCAACCCAGCCTTTACGCGAGAGCGTCATGTACCAGTCTTTAATTTCCGCCCAGCGCAAACGGGTTTTGGGATAACGCAATTCGGCAGGATAGTTTTGTTCAAAAAAGGTGCGCACCGTTTGGCGAAAAGCTTCGGTATCCAGCGCGTTCCAGTCTGTGGTCTGGTTTGTAGTCGTCATATTTATTCTCCTTGCCTCAAACAGACGGGGTAGTGAGTTTTGTAAGTGTTGAATACCGACGGCGCTGCGTTTGCGCGTTGCCCAGCCAGGCGGACAACACCAGCGCGCGCTGTACATACAGCCCCAGGTCGTATTCATCGGTAAAACCAATCGCGCCATGCAGCTGCACCGATTCACGCGCCATTAATAAACCGGCATCCGAAGCGCGCGCCTTGGTGCGACTGGCCATCGCAGCACGCTCCACCACGGTGGCGGCACCATCCAGCATATCGATCGCTTGCCCGACAACGGCTGATGTCAGCTCTTGTTGGATGAGCAAATCGACAGCGCGATGTTGCAATGCCTGAAAGCTGCCAATGGGTTTGCCAAACTGCACGCGTGTGCGTAGATACTCCAATGTCATGTTAAGCATGGCTTGTTGCAATGCCAGCAACTCCACACTGGTCATCACCAGGGCTTCGTCATACGCACGCGTGAATGCCGACATTGCCGCGGCCCCCTGCGCCAGGCACTGGCTTTCCTCGAGCATCACGCCATCAAAGCGCACGCTCGCGGCGCTTGTGCCGTCTGCCAGGGCGACGACGTTAACCTGCACACCGGCAGTCGTTGCCGGCACCCACCATAAAGACAGCCCTTCGCCTTGCTTGGCAGTGACGACAAAACCATCGCAATCCGCACTGGGACGCACGTGGTGTTTTTCGCCTGAGAGTTGGATGCGGCCATTAGTCGGCGCTGCTGAGACGGCGTGCGCCAGCAAACTCACATCCAACCCGGCAAGCTCTTCTTGCCAAGCCACAGCGGGAATCAATTCACCTGCTGCGATGCTTGCCAGTAACTGCTGCTGCAATTCGCCACTGCCGCCGGTTTTAAGTTGGTGTTCAGCACTATGTTCTATCAAGCGGCTAGCAAATACCAAAGCCGGAACCACCGGTTCGGGGGCGACTTGCGTGGCCAGCGCACTCACCACCGCGGCCATTTCGCCAAAACCCTGGCCATAGCCCTCAAATGATTCAGGGATGAGCAGCCCCGTCCAGCCTTGCTCGGCGAGCTTAGTCCAAAAGCTGCGATCAAAGCCCGTTGCCGAGCCGCGCAAAGCGCGTGCCCGCGTGAGTGGTGAGGCTTTGATCGCAAAGTTTTGCGCACTCTCGCTCAGCATGCGAATGTTGTCTTGCCGTTCAGTATCCAGATGATGATTATTCATGGGTTCGCTATCCAAAAAATTCAAAAAAACTCAAAAGAAATTTAATGCGTGCATAAAAGCACTTAATACGACTTGGGTAAACCCAATACTTTTTCTGCGATGTAACACAAGATCAATTGCGGGCTGATAGGGGCAATGCGCGGGATCATGATCTCGCGCAAATACCGTTCAACGTGATATTCCTTGGCATAACCATAACCACCGTGGGTCATCACCGCGCGCTGGCAAGCCTCGAACCCCGCTTCCGCCGCCAAGTACTTTGCCGCGTTCGCATCCGCACCACACGGCTCACCGTGATCGTACTTCCACGCGGCGCGCATCGTCATCAGATCCGCCGCCTCAAGCTCCATCCACGACTCGGCCAAGGGATGCTGAATCGCCTGGTTTTTTCCAATGGGCCGGTTAAATACAATGCGTTCATTGGCATACCGCGTGGCACGATTCAGTGCCGCTCGCCCCAGCCCTGTCGCTTCGGCAGCAATGAGAATCCGTTCGGGATTCATGCCATGCAAAATGTATTCAAACCCGCGACCTTCTTCGCCAATACGGTCAGCCACCGGCACCGGCAAGCCATCAATAAAGAGCTGGTTGGAATCCACTGCTTTGCGGCCCATTTTGTCTATCTCGCACAACTCAACATACTTGCGATCAAGACTGGTATAAAACAAGCTCAAGCCCAAAGATGGCTTACTGCATTGATCTTGTGGCGTCGTACGCGCAAGAATCAACATCTTCTCGGCGACTTGCGCCGTAGAGATCCACACCTTTTCACCGGAAAGAACGTAGTGGTCGCCCACGCGCTCGGCACGGGTTTGTAATTGGGTGGTGTTTAGCCCTGTATTTGGCTCGGTCACCGCAAAACAGGCTTTCTCGCGTCCGGCAATCAACGGCGGCAGCATGCGCTGTTTTTGTTCCTCCGTGCCGAACACCGCCACTGGCTGCAGCCCGAAGATATTCATATGCACAGCCGAAGCCCCCGACAGCCCCGCCCCGGAAGCCGTGATGGTTTGCATCATCACCGCAGCCTCAGTAATACCCATGCCACTACCGCCGTACGCAACGGGCAGGCAGATGCCTAGCCAACCCCCGTCAGCAAAGGCACGATGCAACTCGTGGGGAAAGCCGCCCGCACGATCTTTTTCCAACCAGTAGTGATCATCAAACTGTGCGCATATTTTGCCCACGGCATCACGAATGCTGGTGTGCTCCTCCGATTGTGAAAAATCCATTGTAGATGTAGTGCCGCAGATGGGATGTTGATACGGAATACTTAACTTTCCGAAAAGTCATTATTTTTTTAGTGATTATAGGGCGAGACTTTCTCTTTCTACGACGCTTATTTTCACGTTAAATTTGCAGCGCACAGCGCATCCCCTGATCTATTGCGCGCAGGGCATCCAGCTCGGCAGCTTCATCTGCGCCACCAATCAAATCAGGTGTTACGCCTAACGCACATAACGCCTCAAACAAACTGCGCTCCGTTTCTTGTCCTGTGCAAAGCACGATGGTATCGGCAGCCAGCACCTGCGCTTCGCCATTCACCGTGAGGTGTAAGCCCGCATCATCAATGCGCTCGTAATGACAGCCAGCCAGCATCTCGACACCATAGCGTTGCAAGCTTGCTTTTAGTGCCCAGCCGGTCGTGAGCCCCAGCGTACGGCCGGGCTTATCAGGTTTGCGCTGCACCAGCGTGACCTGCCGAAAGGGTTGCGCCGGGGCGGCGGCCTTTAACCCTCCGTGTGCATCAGGGGACATATCCACGCCCCAGGTGTTTTGAAACTGTTGGATCGGGTCTTGTGCTATCTGCGCATCGCTTGGCTGGTGGCAAAGAAACTCTGCCAGATCGAAGCCGATACCACCGGCACCCATCACCACCACGCGCTGACCCGGTATCACCCGCCCGGAAAAAACCTCCGGATAGCTCACCACGCTAGCGTGAGTAATACCCGGAATATCCGGCACACGCGGGCGCACACCCGTGGCAATGACGATGCGATCGAACTTGCCCGCAACCAACCTAACAGCATCGGGTTTTTCGCCGAGTCGCAATGCCACACCCAGTACCTCTAACCGCCGCCGGTAGTAGCGCAGCAGCTCGTTAAACTCCTGCTTTCCTGGCACTTGCCTGGCATAGTTAATTTGCCCGCCGATAGTGTCAGCCGCTTCAAACAAGGTAACGCAATGGCCTTGTTCGGTTGCCGTGACGGCACATGCCAGCCCGGCAACTCCCGCGCCCACCACTGCAATACGACGTCTGCCAGCCGATGGTTTGATTTCTGCAAACGTCAGTTCATGACCTGCACGCGGATTCACCAGGCAGGTCGCCGGACGATCCGAAAAAATATAATCCAGGCACGCCTGATTGCAGGCAATGCACGTATTGATTTCATCCGCACGCCCGTGCTCTGCTTTGTGCATGAAGGCAGGGTCGGCGAGAAATGGTCGCGCCATCGATACCAAATCAGCATCGCCGCTGGCAAGCAGCGCTTCGGCAACATCCGGTGCGTTAATGCGGTTGGAAGCCACCACGGGGATGGCCACCACGCGCTTGAGACGCGCTGCGGCAAAACGCCACGCTGCACGGGGCACCACAAATGCAATGGTGGGGATGCGTGCCTCGTGCCAGCCGATGCCGATATTCAAAATATCGGCACCCGCCGCCTCAATCGCGCGCGCAAGCTGCGCGACTTCATGCGCATCGGCGCCATCTTCAACCAAGTCCATGGCCGAGATACGAAACATGATCAAAAAACCAACACCCAAACGCTCGCGCATGCGGCGGACAATTTCAACCGGCAACCGATGCCGGTTTTCAACGCTGCCACCCCACGCATCGGTGCGCTGATTGGTGCGCGTTACCGTGAATTGGTTGAGTAAATAGCCTTCCGAACCCATCACTTCCACACCATCAAAACCAGCCAGCGCAGCGAGCTCAGCGCAGCGCACAAAATCTTCTATCGTGGTTTCGATTTCAGCCTCGGTCAATTCGCGCGGAATGCTGTGATTAATGCGCGATGGAATAACCGACGGAGCGACAGGTGAAGGAATTCGCGCATAGCGTCCTGCGTGCAATATTTGCAACAGCATGCGTCCGCCTTCGGCATGCACGGCCTCGGTAATGCCGCGCAATTTCGCCGCCTGCTCCGGAGTAGCCAATAGCGGGCCACCTTTTTCCAGCAGCCCTTCGACATTGGGGGAAAAACCGCCTGTCACCATCAAGGCAACGCCGTGACGGGCACGCTCGGCATAAAACATCGCTTGGCGCTGGAGAGGGCGATCCATTGTTTCCAGACGCAAATGCATGGAGCCCATGATGGCGCGATTCTTCAACACATGCGCGCCTACCTGCAACGGGGAAAAGAGCGTGGGGAAAGGGGGAGAACTCATAAGCAGTGAGGAATACGGGATGATAAAAAAATTTGATCTTACCCTGCTCAGGCAGTTTATCGTTGCAGCCAGAAGACACAATGGACTTTTTCATTCTCGCCATCCCCCGAGGGGGCTTGTTGCGCGGCGTATCACCGGCGCCGACTTTTCATTGTTCGGCCATGGTTACGCGCCTGCGTGAGCTTCGTCTGATGTTCGGGTAAGCGCAAAGCTGGTCACACCCAACACCAAAAATCCCGCCATACCCAATGACAGACCCAGCGTGCTATCCCACAGCAGCGGAACAAGCAAAGCGGTTGATAGCGCGCCGATCAGCGTAGAAATCGCACTCATGGTGCTCGAGGTTAATCCCCGCCGCTCGGGGAACAAATCGAGAACCAGTAACTGCATGTTCGGCATCGAGAGCGACATGCCGCAAGCAAAAATCGGCAATGGCAAAATCGACCAGGGCAAGCTCGGTGGCAGGGTCAGATTAATCACCAGATTCAAGCTGGCAGCAACCGCCATGATCGCGTAGCTGATCACGATAGTGCGCCGATGTGTGAGCCGCCCGGCTAATTTCCCCGAAAAAAAAGAACCTATCATCATGCCAATCACCTGGGGCACAAACATCACTGCAAACGATTGTGGCGTGAGCCCCAGATGGCGAATAAGAAATACCGGCGCCGCCACGACATAAATAAAAAATGCGTTGAAAGTAAACGCACTGGCCAACGCCAGGCGATTAAACAGACCATGACTCAGCATGTCTTGATAAGCCTGCAATAATTTCAGGGGATGCAGCGATTGCCGTTTTTCCACCGCGAGCGTTTCGGGCAGCCAGGCCAGGCAAGCGGCGAGTAACAAACCCGTAAACAGCGCAAGAAAAATAAAAATCCCCCGCCAGTCATAGAAGCGCAAAAGGTAGCCACCCACAATGGGTGAAACTGCCGGCGCAATGGCGAAAAGAATTGCTACCTTGGCCATCAGCCGCTGCGCGTGGGCGCCGTGCAGCACATCACGTACCATGGCCCGGCCCACCACCATGCCGACACCTGACGACATGCCTTGCAACGCGCGCCCAAGCCACAACATTTCAATACGCGTAGCAAAAGCGCACAGCAGTGAGGCCAGAACGAACAGCAATAGCCCGGCGAGAATAATGCGTCGCCTGCCCAAGGCATCTGATAGCGTGCCATGCCACAGCATCATGAAGCCAAAGGGGATCAGATAGAAGGTGAGCGTTTGCTGAATCTGCAATGCCGACGTGCCCAATTGCTGCGCCATTTCGGGGAAAGCCGGCAGATAAGTATCAATTGCAAACGGGCCGATCGCAGACAGTGCGGCAAGCAAAAAAGCAAAGTGTTGTTGTGAGATTTTCATCTGCCTGACTATACCGCAGGAGCCGCAGCGCTCTCATGGCTGTCATGTAAAGCCCGATAAAATGACCGCAGGAAAAATGAGGAGCATGAATCACCATGACAGCTGCAATGACAACCACACCCGCGATACTCAGCTTGCGCGAAAATGATATCGCTACGGTGACGCTGTGCAATCCCGGCAAGCTCAACGCGCTCAATGCCCCCATGTGGCAACAGTTGCACGACGTTATGCGCACGCTGAGCGATGATGAAACTTTACGCTGCATCATTGTGCGCGGTGAAGGCGCAGCCTTTGCCGCCGGGGGCGACCTGGAAGAATTTCGCACTGTCCGCGCCACCGTGGATCTCGCCTTGGCTTACCACGAGGCCGTGGGTGCGGCGCTGGCCGCAATCGAGCACTGCGCGGTTCCCACCATCGCGGCGATTCTCGGCCCATGCATCGGTGGCGGGTTGGAAATTGCCTGCGCTTGCGATTTGCGCATCGCAGGTCACAGCGCCCAATTCGGCGTGCCCATCATGAAGCTCGGATTTTCCATGTACCCTGGTGAGCTTCATGGTTTGCTCGCCCTCGCAGGCCCGGCGGTAACCAAAGAAATTCTGCTCGAAGGCCGCTTATTTACCGCCGATGAAGCCTATGCCAAGGGTTTACTCACACGCGTCACCGAAAACGCGCAGGTGTTCACTGAAGCGCACGCCACCGCCCGCCGCATTGCCGCAGGAGCGCCCTTGGTGGCTAGAGCGCACAAACAATGGATCACCCGCCTATCTACCGGGCAACCACTCACTCTGGAAGAAAAGCGTGAGGCATTTCGATTTCTTGATACAGCCGATTATCAAGAGGGTCTTGCTGCCTTTCTTGAAAAACGCCCGCCTCAATTCCGTGGCGGTTAACCCTCATCTGAATTGAGTACACCATGAATCCACTGATCTCCTGGACGCACATCGACACCGTGTTGCTCGACATGGATGGCACCTTGCTTGACCTGCATTTTGATAACCATTTCTGGCAGACGCATTTGCCGCAACGTTATGCTGAATCACTTGATCGGCCGCACGATGTAGTGCGCCACGAATTGATGACACGTTTTCGCCAAGGCGCGGGCACGCTCGCTTGGTATTCCGTCGATTTCTGGCAAGGTGAGCTGGGTTTGGACATCATGCAGTTAAAAGAAGAAGTGGCGCATCTGATTGCCGTTCACCCGCATGTGCTCACCTTTCTTGCTGCCGTCCGGTTGAGTGGGCGGCGCATTATTCTGGCGACTAACGCACATCATAAAAGCGTGACCTTGAAAATGGCCCGCACCGGGCTCACCCCGCACTTTGATGCCATCGTCAGCTCGCATGCCCTGGGCGCGGCCAAAGAAGAACAGGCGTTCTGGCAACACCTGAATAAAATAGAACCCTTTGACCCCGCGCGCACCTTGCTGGTGGATGACAGTTTGCCGGTGCTGGATTCCGCCCGCCGCTATGGCATCGCACATTTGGTTGCGGTTAAAAAACCAGACACGCGACAACCGCAAAAAGATACTGCAGGCTACCCTGCGATTGATGATTTTTTACAGCTCATGCCCGAGTGATCGGCCGGCATGAAAGTCGGCACCCCAAGGGTGCTTCCTGCGGGGCGCGCTGCGGGGACGGCGAAAAGCGAACCTTTTGCAGGATGGGGAGGATTGGCGTCTCCAGAATGGAATTATCTCAATGGCTAAACAGCCCATGCAACATTTTTATCAACAGCAGCAAGATCACGCTGGCAAAAATCTTTTTCAGCGTTGCCACCGGCAGCCGATGTGCCAGCCGCGCACCAACGGGCGCAACCAGCGCGCTGGCCAGCACCGTGCCCGCTAACGCAGGCAAATAGATAAAACCAAAACTGCCTGCCGGTAATCCGCTCGCCCCGTAACCGGACAGCATGTAGCCTAGGGTGCCAGCCAGCGCAATGGGCAAGCCAACGGCCGCGGATGTGCCAATGGCCTGGTGCATTTTGACATTGCACCACAGTAAAAATGGCACAGTCAGCGAGCCACCCCCAACTGCTGCCAGCGCAGAAATACCTCCGATTCCCACACCAGCACCCAGCATGCCCCACCGCCCGGGAAGTTCGCGCGCAGGGGCCGGTTTGGCATTGATGATCATTTGTGACGCAACGTAAGCCATGAACGCGGCAAAGAAAACAGCCAGCGGCCTTGTCGCCACATGTGCCGCCAGTTGCGCGCCCAGCAGCGTGCCGACAATGATGCCGGGACTGATGGTTTTCACCACAGCCCAGTTAACCGCTTGATGCTGATGGTGAGTGCGCATACTGGAAATCGACGTGAAAATAATGGTCGCCATTGAAGTACCCAGCACCAGATGCATCAGATGCACATCCGGAAACCCTTGCGCGGCAAACAGCATGACCAGAACAGGCACCACCACGGCACCGCCGCCTATGCCCAGCAAACCGGCAAAAAAACCGGCAAATGCACCCAGCGCAAGATAAGCGAAAAACCAACCCGCCCAGTTCATTTCGCGCCTATCAGTTTTTCCATGATGAACTTCCATTCCGCAGGATCCACCGGCGTGATGGATAAGCGATTACCCTTTTGCAAAGTACGCATGCCAGAGAGCTCAGGATGTGCTCGCAACTCATCCAGACTGATCAGCCGCGTTTTGCGCACGATGCGCACGTCCACATTCATCCAGCGCGGGTTTTCAGACGTCGCCTTGGCGTCGAAATAATGGCTTGTCGGATCGAACTGGGTGCGATCAGGATAAGCCTGCCGTGCAACCTCGGCCACCCCGGCAATGCCCGGTTCGGGGCATGAAGAATGATAGAAAAAAACCCCGTCGCCGACGGACATTTGATCACGCATGAAATTGCGCGCCTGATAGTTGCGCACGCCCCACCAATCCACCGTTTTCTGCGGCATGACCAGCACATCATCAATGCTGATCACCGAGGGTTCGCTTTTCATCAACCAGTAGCGCGACATGCCAATAGTCTCCAAGTGTTTTTTAACAAAAACACTACATTTTTTACTTAATAAAACCTAAAAATAAACCCCAATAACGCGAAATAATTCACGCACTTGGGGTTGTTAAGGCAACTTCACGCAGCTTTAGGCTTAGGGCTCCCCCGCGCATGGCGTTTGGCCGACATCCTGAACCTGAGTTCAGGGAGGTTACATTCCAGCCGCATCAGGCGCGCTTACAAGAAGCGATCACAACAGCAGCATTCAAGGGCAGTAACCAGCAACAATGCGTATTGGCTCAAAGAATGATGACCTTGGCGCACACCGCAGGGGAAAATCAGGGAAAACGAGCTAGATATAACTATCGATAACAACTGCCCGTTGCAACGACCAAAAAACCATTTAAGGTAATGGCGACTGGTATATCGCTAGCGATTGATTCAGCTTGCTTTCAATGGAGTTCATTCTACGCTGAATCGTTTCGTTTTCAAGTCCGACGAAAAGATCAGGTGTTGCATTTTTCAAGGTGAGTAATTCATGCGCAATGTTCAGCGCCGCCATCACCGCAATGCGCTCACTGCTACTGCGCGCACCGCCTGATGCTTGCGGGGTTTTGCCACCGATACTTTTAAGTTTATCGTCGAGAAACGCCACCGCAGCCGCCAATGCGTCACGCTCGGCCGGAGCGCAAGCCACACGGTAATCTTTACCCAGTAAATGAATATCCAGCGTTTCGCTCATGGCTCAGGCATTTCCGGCAGTTGATCGCGCAAGGCAGCAAGGCGCTCACAGGTCACGATGATTTTGTGATTTAAAGCCGACTTCTCGGCTTCTAGCGTTGTCACACGCAGGCGCAGCGTTTCATTTTCAGCACGCAGGCCCTGCATGATGGCTAAAAGCTGATCAATCTTGCGTTCAAAGGAATCGAGAGAGGACATCATCGACGAAGTTTCGGCGAAAACCAGAATCTGGTCAAGCCTTACGCGCTAACTTCTGCGCTCACCCGCAGATATTAACAAGTATGGGGGAACGAATATGTGTGAATGAGTCGGTGTGAACCACGCGACTCTGGCAAAATGCACAAATGCCTTCCGACGTCTTTTCTGCGGCCGCCGTGCGCCGCGCCCTGGTCATCAAGTTACGCCATCACGGCGATGTTTTGCTGGCCAGCCCGGTCATCTCAACCCTGCACCGTCTCGCCCCCGGGTGTGAGATAGATGCCTTGGTGTATAGCGACACCGCACCCATGCTTGCCCTCCACCCGCAAGTGGCTCAGCTCCATGTCATCGACCGCCAGTGGAAAAAGCAGGGCATCTGGCGTCAATTGATCGCCGAAGGTCGGCTGTTGGCCCAATTACGCGCGCGACACTATGACCTGGTTATCCATCTCTCAATACATAAACGAGGTGCGTGGCTCACGCGTTTGCTACGCCCGCGCTGGTCGGTTGCCCCACGCTTGAATCGTCGTGGTAAAGAAGATTTGTGGGCGCGCAGCTTTACGCATTTTTACCCCGGACAATCGCACCCTGATCGGCATACGGTAGAAAGCAATCTGGATAGCCTGCGCGCCTTGGGCCTTGCGCCAACGACCCCAGACAAGCGCGTGATTCTCGTCCCCGGCACACCTGCAGAAGCCCGTATTGATGCGCTCATGGCGGCGCACAGTTTAATCCCAGGAAAATTTATTCATATTCACCCCACGTCACGCTGGCTGTTCAAATGCTGGCCAGCTGAACGCGTCGCCGAACTTTGCCAATTGTTGAGAAACAACGGCTGGCGCATTGCGTTAACCGCTGCACCTGATGCGCAAGAGATAGCCATGATTCAGACGATACTTGCAAGCCAGGCACTCCGCTCCGCACTCAACTCAAAATCGCTGATTGATTTATCTGGCCAGCTTTCGTTAAAAGAACTGGCTGCGCTAACCTCGCGCGCCAAGTTGTTTGTGGGTGTGGATTCCGCCCCCATGCATATCGCAGCCGCTATGGGCACACCCACCGTGGCGATATTCGGTCCCTCCGGTGACCGCGAATGGGGTCCCTGGCAAGTCGCCCAGCGCATTGTGACTTCAACAAATCATGTCTGCCGCCCATGTGGCCGTGCGGGTTGCAACAACAGCAAGATCAGCGAATGCCTGACGACCCTGCCCGTAGCCAAGGTCATGGCCGCATGCGAGGATCTGCTATGAAGCTCGCCATCGTGCGGCAGAAATACACGCCGTTTGGCGGAGCAGAACGATTTGTCGAACGTGCACTCTCCAGCTTGAAGACACAACACGTGGATGTCGACATCATCGCGCGGCAATGGGCAACGCCAACCACAGTACCAACCGTAGCACCATCGGCAGGCCACCGCGTAAACCCTTTTTACATCGGCCGCACCTGGCGCGACTGGAGCTTTGCGCGCGGCGTACAAAAAATCATCGCATCGGGTGAATACGATCTCGTGCAAAGCCACGAGCGCATTCCCGGCTGCCATATTTACCGTGCGGGTGACGGCGTGCACGCCACGTGGCTTGCCTTGCGCGCCGCCTCACGCAGTCCGCTATCGCGCCTCACCGAGCGGCTCTCGCCTTGGCATCGCTACACCTTGCGCGCCGAAGCGGCCATGTTTCGCCATCCGAACCTCAGCGCGGTGATTTGCAACTCGCACATGGTGCGTGACGATATTGCACGGCGCTTTGGCATCCCGCTTGAAAAGCTGCCCGTGATTTACAACGGAGCCGATCTGGAACATTTTCATCCGCGCTTGCGCGCCACGCATCGTACGGCAATGCGCGCAAAAGTCGGCGCTGGCGATACGGTGCCCATCGTGCTTTTTGTCGGTTCCGGCTTTGAACGCAAAGGCTTGCCCACCTTGCTTGATGCGTTTGCTCTCCTGCCCGCATCGGCAGCTGAACTGTGGGTAGTGGGGCATGACAAAGCCACTCTGGCGATGCAGAAAAAAGCTGAAAAACTCGGACTCGCGGGGCGCGTTCGTTTCTGGGGACCGCAAAAAGATGTGCGCCCTTTCTATGGTGCTGCCGACATCTTTGCGCTGCCCACACTATATGATCCCTTCCCGAACGCAGCGCTTGAAGCCTTGGCGTGCGGGCTACCGCTGATCACCACCACTACCTGCGGTGCCGCAGAATTGGTGACAGTTGCCAATGGTCTCGTGGTAGCCGCGCATCATCCTGAATCACTCGCTGTGGCAATCAGCACGCTGTGCAAAACAGGCCGCGCTGCTGCTATGCAAACAGCGGCGCGCGCAAGCGTTAACACACTTGATCTCGCCCGCATGGCAGAAAAATTAACAGCACTTTACACACGCATTCTGCAAGAGAAAGCCGCGCACTAAGTCGGTCAGCAACTACCCCCAGCCCTTGAACACCGATTTTTGCATTTTGCCGAGCACTTCAATTTCGACGTCTGAACACGGCGTAGCACGGCAAGCCAGCACGGTGCCACGGGCTTCTTCTTCTGCGCTGACATGTGCCCGGCTCATCAATCCGGTTTTCTCCCAAGCACCTGTCACCACTACGACTTTGCAAATGCCGCAACCACCATTCAAGCAGCCGATCGGTATGCCACGCCGCCCAAGTCGCGCCATGCCTTGCAACATGCTCTCACTGGGCAGGCATTCATAAACTTCATTGGTCTGCATGAGCTTGACGCGATAGCGTTTATCCGGCATCGATGCGGAATCAACGCTATCTGCCTCCTCGGATGTAGGCATTTCTTGTGTTGTCATTGTTTTGTTCTTTATGTGGTCAAAACAGTCAAAATGTAAAGGATAGAATATAAGCGTTGCTCATGGGACGCACACTAAGGAAGACACATGGAATGTACCGTACGGTGGCACGAAGGGATGAGTTTTATTGCCGAAACTGGCAGTGGCCATTTAGTGGCGATGGATGGCGCACCGGACGCCGGTGGACGGAACCTGGCCCCACGCCCGATGGAAATGTTGCTGGCCGGTTTGGGCGGCTGCACGGCCTTTGATGTCGTACTGATTCTGCAGCGTGGCCGGCATGCAGTGAGCGGCTGCACAGTAAAACTTGAAGCCGACCGTGCCGACACCGACCCCAAAGTATTCACGCGCATCAATCTGCACTTTACGGTGACAGGCAAAGCCTTAAAACCCGAAGCCGTTGAACGCGCGCTGAAACTTTCAGCAGAAAAATACTGCTCTGCTTCAATCATGTTGGAAAAAACTGCCGAAATTTCGCATAGTTTTGAATTGGTGGAGGCGTGACTGCACCGATCAAAGGTAATAAGCGGTTTTTGTCATCACTTTGGATGAGAGCTTCATCGCCATCTTGATGGGCAGCGGCAGTTCGCGCGCGCCTTGCTGAACAGCCATTTGCGCATGGTTGACTTCATCTGACTTCATTTGCTCGAGCACCACCCAGGATTTCTGGTCTTGCGGGGAGAGTTGCGCCTTGTGGCTTTCCAGGTGGCTTTCAACTTGCCGTTCGGTTTCGGCAAGAAATCCCAGGTTCCAGGCGTCGCCCAGCTTGCCTGCAATGAGTCCCAGGCTCAGTGAGCCGACATACCATAACGGATTGAGCAGGCTTTTTCTGCCACCCAGTTCGGCAATGCGCCGCTCTGTCCAGTTCAGATGCTCGGTTTCTTCTTGCGCGGCCCGGGCCAGGGCGCGCTTGACTTCGGGCTGGCGTGAGGTGAGTGCCTGCCCCTGATACAGCGCCTGCGCACAAATTTCACCACAATGATTAATGCGCATCAACGCGGCGGCATGGCGCTTTTCAGCTTCGCTCAAATTGGCTTCAGGCAGGTCTTCTCCCGGCATCGGGCGACTGGTGGGCGCAGGCGCAAACAGCGTGCGCAACACTTTGTCGAACTCGGGAATCAGACGGTCGATCATGCGCGAATACTCATGTAAAAACTCCGATAAACACTCATTTGGCGTTGGGATGCTTGCCTAGCTGCAAGGCACGGCGGCCTTCATCTGCCGTGGCAATGGGATTGCCGTCGGGACAAAACAATTCTTTGCTTAACGCCGCATGGTAGCGATTCACCGGCTTGTTTTCGATAGGCCGCCACTCGCTGATGCGCGCGGTGCGCCATTGTCCATCCGTGCTGCCTGTGGCATAGAGCTTCCAGGTGTGCTCTGCGCACCGAATTCCCTCAAAGCTGACATTTTCTGCCCCGCCTTCTGTGCGCACTACCAAGACATAACGCACAATGCCATCGTTCCCTACAGCGAGCGAACTGCTGTCAATGAAGTAATGATTGGTCGCCACGGCACTGACATAAAACTCCCGCAAGTTTCCGGATTTTGGGGCCGCAGGCAGCGTTACTTCCAGCTCTTTCCATTCAACAGTCTCTTCCGGCACGTACTCGATGCCGGAGCCCGCAGCGCGCCCGTAGCCATTATTCCTTTCGGCAAGTGCCGGGGCACTGACAATCCACAAGGCACCGGCCAGGCAAGCAAGGGAAATTTTGCATTGTGTATTCATATTCATCGTGTATCCATTACGGTGGATGATCCGTTAAGGATTGACTAGCGGATGCACCCGTGCTTTTCTGCTCAGGTGTTTGGCTGGGTTGAGTTAATGGCTGGGCCGCGTGTTGATTGACGTGCCCACGAAACAAGATATGCGAAAGTTCATTCAAGGCGGCCTCATACACGCCGCGCTTGAATTCGATCACGCTATCCAGCGGAATCCAGTACGAACTCCAGCGCCAGGCATCAAACTCCGGCCGCTCGCTGGCGCGCAGATGCACGTCGCTATCGCGGCCTGTCAGCCGCAACAGAAACCAGATCTGCTTCTGGCCGCGATAGTGACTCCGTCCTTCGCGGCGAACCCAGTGCTGTGGCACCTCATAACGCAACCAGCTGCGGGTACGGCCAATAATCCGCACATGTTCGGGCTTTAAGCCAACTTCCTCGTATAACTCCCGAAACATCGCCTGCTCAGGGGTTTCGCCTTTATCGATGCCACCCTGAGGAAACTGCCAGAAGTGCTCACGGATACGCTTGCCCCAAAAAACTTCATTACGCTGATTGGTCAAAATGATGCCGACGTTTGGGCGATACCCTTCACGATCAAGCATGACAGAATTCCAATAATTAACTGGGTGGTATTCTTTCACAATCAGGGCGCGCTGGAAAGCTACCTGCGTCTGGACATCTCGCAGGTAAAATAGCCCTCTTGCCATTTTTAGCCTGTATTACTTATGCGCGCCAGCCAGTTTTTCATTGCCACCCTCAAAGAAGCCCCCTCGGATGCCGAGATTGTCAGTCACCAGCTCATGCTCCGCGCCGGGCTGATTCGGCGTCTTGCCGGGGGTATCTATACCTGGATGCCGATGGGTTTGCGCGTGCTGCGCAAAGTAGAGACCATCGTGCGCGAGGAAATGAATCGCGCCGGAGGCATCGAGCTGCTGATGCCGGCCGTGCAACCTTTCGAGCTGTGGGAAGAATCCGGCCGCGGCCCGCAATACGGCCCCGAACTGCTGCGCTTCAAGGATCGCCACCAGCGTGATTTTGTCATTGGCCCAACGCATGAAGAAGTGATTACCGATATCGTGCGTCGCGAGGTGAAAAGTTATCGCCAGTTGCCAAGAAATTTTTACCAGATTCAGACCAAATTCCGCGACGAAATCCGGCCACGTTTTGGCGTCATGCGCGGGCGGGAATTCTTGATGAAGGATGCGTATTCATTCCATACTTCGTTCGCTGATCTGGAACGCGAATACAGCGTCATGCATGACGCTTACACGCGTATCTTCACTCGGCTTGGCCTTGGATTTCGCGCCGTGGCGGCAGATACCGGCTCGATTGGCGGCACCGGTTCGCACGAATTTCATGTGCTGGCCGACTCCGGCGAAGACGCTATCGCCTTTTGCCCGACGTCCGACTACGCGGCGAATGTTGAACTGGCTGAGGCAGTAGCGCCTGGAAAAGTCGGCGCTGACGAGACGGCGATGATGGAAAAACACGCGACGCCAGGCAAGACCAAATGCGCCGACGTAGCAGGGTTTCTTGACGTGCCACTCACCCGGATGGTCAAGGCAGTCGCCGTAATGGTGGGCTCTGCCCAGGCAGCCGGTCAGTTTGTCCTGCTGCTGTTGCGCGGCGACCATGATCTGAACGAAGTCAAGGCGCAAAAATGCATTGGCGAGTTTCGCTTTGCGCGCGATGAAGAGATTGTGGCAGCGCTGGGTTGCAAGCCCGGCTACATTGGACCGGTGGGCTTTAATGGCCGTATCGTTGCTGACCGCGCGGTGGCCGTAATGAGCAATTTTGTTTGTGGCGCCAACGCAGAAGGTCATCACTTGACCAGTGTGAATTTCGGCCGCGACTTGCCGCAACCCACAGAAATTGCCGATATTCGCAATGTGGTCGCCGGCGATCCTTCACCCGATGGCAAAGGCGTACTTGAATTGTGTCGCGGCATCGAAGTCGGCCATATTTTCCAGTTGCGCACCAAATATGCCGAAGCGCTCAAATGCACGTTTCTTGACGAGCAGGGCAAGGAACAAGTCATGGAAATGGGCTGTTACGGCATTGGCGTATCACGCATCGTAGGCGCGGCCATCGAACAAGGACATGACGAACGCGGCATTGTTTTTCCGCAAAACATCGCCCCGTTTGCAGTAGTGATCGTGCCCATGGCGTATGGCAAATCAGCGATGGTGAAAACCGCAGCAGACGCGCTGTATGCCCAACTGCTCGCGGCAGGCATTGATGTGCTGCTGGATGATCGCGATGAACGCCCCGGCTCGATGTTTGCCGATTGGGAACTGCTCGGTGTGCCGCATCGCGTGGTGGTAGGCGAGCGCGGCTTGAAAGACGGAAAGCTCGAATACAAGGGCCGCAGCGAGGCTGACGCGACGCTGGTGGCGACAGATGAAATTACCGGATTCTTGCAGCAAAAACTGTGCGCCTGACCATTTTCCTTAATTCACTTGGCGTTCTTGGTACGCTGTTATTTGCCAGCCATGCGTGGGCGGGCGCGCAGCAATACGAGCCCTTGGCGGCCAGTGTGCAGGCAGCATTGCAGGCAACGATTGCCGACCATGCCGCGCCTGAACCGCAGTTTCCTTCACCCGAAGAAAAAATAAACTGGCTCACCGAAATGTCACGCCGGCTGGAGACGCGCATGCCGGATCGCGAAGCGCGACTGGATTTCCTCAAGACCGTTTATTACGAAGCCAAGCGTGCCGGGCTTGATCCACAAATGGTGCTGGGCCTGATCCAGGTGGAAAGCGGTTTCAGGAAATACGCCGTGTCATCGGTCGGCGCGCGTGGCTATATGCAGATCATGCCTTTCTGGGTCAAGCTGATCGGCAGCCAGGACAGCAATCTGTTTCACCTGCGCACCAATCTGCGTTTTGGCTGCACCATCCTGCGCCATTATCTCGACATCGAAAATGGTGACCTGTACCGCGCGCTGGGCCGCTACAACGGCAGCCTGGGCAAACCTGAGTATCCAAATATCGTGCGCAGCGCATGGGAGGGACGCTGGGGCTGGGGGCCAAGGGTGATGCAGGCTACACGCTGAAAAGTCAGCGCTGGCAATACGGCGTTAAGGAAGCCTTTTTCAGCGCGTAGCCAGCGTTATCGCATCCCCGGCAACATCCCCTTCATGCCGCGCATCATCTTCTGCATGCCGCCTTTGGAGAACTGCTTCATCATTTTCTGCGTCTGCTCGAATTGATTGAGCAGACGATTCACTTCTTGCACCGATACTCCGGCGCCCGTGGCGATGCGTCGCTTGCGCGTGGCTTTGATGATTTCCGGCTTTGTACGTTCCGTCGGCGTCATTGAATTGATGATGCCTTCCAGACGGTTCATCGATTTATCATTGACCGTGCTGCCTGCCTGTTGCGCGGCCTGACTTAGCTGGGCGGGCAGTTTGTCGAGCAGGCCGGCCATGCCGCCCATTTTTTTCATCTGCCCGATTTGCTCTTTGAAGTCGTTCAGATCAAACCCCTTGCCAGATTTCATTTTCTTGGCAAATGCTTGAGCCTTGTCTTGATCGACGTTACGCTGGGCATCTTCAACCAGACTCAGAATATCGCCCATGCCGAGAATACGGCTGGCCATGCGTTCTGGATGAAACTCTTCCAGCCCGTCGAGCTTTTCGCCCACCCCGGCAAACTTGATCGGTTTGCCGGTGACATGGCGTACCGACAGCGCCGCACCGCCGCGTGCATCACCATCCAGCTTGGTCAGGATAATGCCGGTCAAGGGCAGCGTTTCAGCAAATATCTTGGCGGTGTTCACGGCATCCTGGCCTAGCATGGCGTCCACGATGAACAGGGTTTCGATCGGCTTGACCTGCGCATGCAAAGCGCGGATCTCGTTCATCATCGCGGTATCAATCGCCAGCCGTCCGGCGGTATCGATAAAGAGCACATCGTAAAAATGCCGCTTGGCGTAATCGATGGCGGCCGCGGCGATATCGGCCGGCTTCTGGTCAGGTGTCGAGGGAAAAAAGTCGATACCCGCCTGGGCGGATACGGTTTTTAATTGTTCGATGGCAGCGGGCCGATACACGTCACAACTGACGGCGAGCACTTTTTTCTTTTGCCGCTCTTTGAGCCATTTACCCAGCTTGGCAGTCGTCGTCGTTTTACCCGCACCTTGCAGGCCGGCCATGAGAATAATGGCGGGGGGCTGTGTCGCCAGATTCAGGCCGACACTTGCGCCGCCCATGAGCTCGGTTAATTCGCGCTGCACAACGCCCACCAGCGCCTGGCCGGGCGTCAAGGAGCCGATGACTTCCTGGCCGATCGACTTCTCTTTTACTTTGGCGATGAAGTCCTTGATGACGGGCAAGGCCACATCCGCCTCAAGCAAGGCCATGCGCACTTCCCTGAGCATGTCTGTCACGTTGGCTTCGGTCAGGCGGGCCTGGCCACGGAGATTTTTAACAACACGGCCGAAGCGCTGGGTTAGGTTGTCGAGCATGATGGCAATAGAATTAAATGGCTTAGTGTAGACTTCAAGAATGTCTCCAATAGTAATGCATGTGCTGGCTGCTGCGATATATACCGCACTATCTCTCCAATCATGGCGAACGAGTTGGCGTGGCTCGCCCAACTTGGTGGCGAGCCAGTTATCTCTTGGTTCAGCAGGGTTATCCGGGTTAACTTTAGTCGAGCGTATCAGCTTGCTCGTCGCATTAGCCGCACATGCAATCAGTATCCGCATGGCGATTTTTGATGGCGCCCAAATGCATTTTGGTTTTGCTATCGCGTTGTCTGTCATGGTGTGGCTGGCCATCGTATTGTTTTGGATTGAAAGTTTTTTCGCTCGGCTGAATGGCTTGCTGGCACTGGGTTTACCTGCCGCAGCGTTAACCAGCCTGTTGCCCGCCCTGTTCACCGAACCGCATATTCTGGCCAATGCCAGTTCTCCGGCTCTGCGCTTGCATTTGCTTGCCGCCATGCTGGCTTACAGCCTGTTTACATTGGCCGCGTTGCACGCCTTGCTGATGGCCGTAGCGGAACGCGGGCTGCATCGTGGAAAAATCTCACCGTGGCTGGCGAGCTTGCCCCCCTTGCTTACCATGGAAGCCATTTTGTTTCGCTTAATCCATATTGCTTTTGTACTACTGACACTAACCTTGGTATCTGGCGTATTTTTCTCCGAGGACTTGTTTGGCAAGGCATTGAAGTTTGACCATAAAACAGTGTTTGCGATTATTTCCTGGTTGATTTTCGCCGCCTTGCTCATCGGTCGCCATCTGCGGGGCTGGCGCGGCAAAGTGGCCTTGCGCTGGACACTCGCCGGGTTTGTGGCCTTGCTGCTTGCCTATGTGGGCACCCGGTTTGTGCTCGAAATCATTCTTAACCGCAGCACGTGAATTGCATCTTATAGCCCGAGTCGATGGATGAACTACCCCTTAGCACGCAATTTGTAGCACTTGCCGCATTACTGATTGTGTCCGGCTTTTTTTCCATGGCCGAAACCGTGATGATGGCGTCCAACCGCATTCGCTTGCGGCATTTAGCCAAAGAAGGCCACCGTGGCGCACGCTTGGCAATTCAGTTGTTGAACAAAACAGACCAGTTGCTCGGCGTGATTTTGCTCGGCAACACACTCATCAATTCGCTAGCCGCCATGCTCACTGCGAATATTGCCATCGCTGTTTTTGGTGAAGAAAAATGGACGCTTGAGGCGGGTGCGGTTTTTGTCACTTTCTGCCTGCTGGTATTTTCTGAAATCACACCGAAAGTTGCCGGCGCAATGCATTCAGACTGGCTGGCTATTCGCATTAGCTATGTTTTAACACCGTTATTGCGCATCGCTTATCCAGTTGTATGGTTCGTCAACCTGTTTGTTCGTTCCTTGTTGCGGCTACTGCATTTACAACCCAAAGCCAATGCCGCGGGGCACCATTTATCTGCAGAGGAAATACGTGCGGTAGTGCTTGATTCGAGCCAGTTTATCCCCTCGCAGCATCGGTCGATTCTACTGAATCTGTTTGAGCTGGAGCAGGTCACCGTGGCCGATATCATGACGCCACGGGGTGAGATTGAAACCATAGATATTGCTCTGCCCATTGATGAAATCATGGCGCAGCTTGCGACCAGCTACCACACCCGCGTGATCGTTTCCGAGCATGATTCAGCCAATGTCATTGGTGTGCTCCGCATACGCCACTTGCTAAGCGAAGCGTTTAAAGGGGAAATCAATCTGGAAACCCTACGCGAAAGAATGACGACGCCGTATTTCATTCCCGCAGCGACACCCATCTACACGCAGCTTCAGTTCTTCCGCGAAAACCGCCAGCGCCTTGGGCTGGTGGTAGATGAATATGGCGAAATTCAAGGCCTGGTTACCCTGGAAGATATTGTAGAAGCGCTGGTCGGAAAATTTACCACCCGGCAAGCGGATGTGGGCACGCGATTAACCTGGGATGAAGCAGGCACAGTGCTGGTTGATGGAGCCATCAGCTTGCGCGAATTAAATCGTCAGCTTGAACTCGATCTGCCCCTTGACGGCCCGCGTACCCTGAATGGATTGATTGTCGAGCACCTGCAAGACATCCCTGAAGTAGGGGTTGGGGTGAGAGTCAGTGGCATTCCCATGGAGATCATTCAAACCCAAAACCGCAAGGTTAAAATGGTTCGACTTCACTATCCTGAGCAAGAGTGATACTCTTGCCATGATTTGTCCGGCGCAATGACAAGCAACTAGACTGAGGGGAAGGGGATGGCGACAACGACCGTGGCGCAAAAGAGGCATATTGTTAAAGATGCCACTTTTCTTTGGGAGGGCAAAAACAAAGCCGGCAAAGTTGTCCGTGGCGAAATGAATGCACCCAGCGCAGCAGTTGCGCAAGTAGCCTTGCGCCGACAAGGCATTTCCATCAGCAAGCTGAAACAGAAAAAAATCGGCTCTGGCGGCAAGGTCACCGACAAAGACATCACGCTATTTACCCGTCAGCTTGCCACGATGGTGAAGTCTGGCGTACCTCTATTGCAGTCGTTTGATATTGTCGGCAAAGGCACCAACAACGCTGCGCTCGCCAGGCTCTTGATCAACATCAAGACAGATGTGGAAACAGGATCCAGCCTCGCCACGGCATTTCGCAAATACCCAATACATTTCGATGCGTTGTTCTGCAATCTTGTTGCAGCAGGTGAGCAAGCCGGTATCCTGGACACACTGCTTGACCGGCTTGCCAGCTACAAAGAAAAAATACAGGCGATCAAGTCCAAGCTGAAAAGTGCGATGTTCTACCCAGCGTCTATTCTGGTGGTCGCTTTTGTCATCACAGCAATCATCATGATTTTCGTTGTCCCCGCGTTCAAAGGCGTGTTCGCCAGCTTTGGTGGTGATTTGCCGGGCCCAACTCTAGTTGTCATCGCCATTTCTGATGGCTTTGTGGCGAACTGGCATATCATTTTCGGGGCCCTGTTTGTCGCCATCTACGGCGTGGTGTATGCGTTCAAACGCTCACGCCCCTTTCAGATCGCGGTGGATAAATACGCGCTTAGGCTACCCGTCTTTGGCGACCTGATCCGCAAAACCTCCATTGCCCGCTGGACCCGTACGTTATCCACCATGTTTGCTGCCGGTGTGCCGCTTGTTGAGGCACTAGAATCTGTTGGAGGGGCTTCTGGAAACTACGTCTACGCCACCGCTACGCAAGAGATTCAAAACGAAGTGAGCACCGGCTCCAGCTTAACCATCGCCATGCAAAACTCGAATGTATTTCCGCCCATGGTGACGCAAATGGTTGCCATTGGCGAAGAGTCCGGGCAGCTCGATTCCATGCTGGGCAAAGTAGCTGACTTTTTCGAGGCCGAAGTTGATGATGCCGTCGATGCCTTGTCCAGCCTGATGGAGCCCGTCATCATGGTATTTCTTGGTGTGCTTATCGGTGGCCTCGTCGTTGCAATGTACCTGCCCATATTCAAGCTTGGCTCGGTTGTCGGTTAAGCGTTGTTCATGAACGTTTTATGGTTTGCTGATCTGTCAATGGTTGTTTTGATCGCCGGCATACTGGGCTTGATGATCGGCAGCTTCCTTAATGTCGTGATTCACCGTTTGCCTATCATGATGGAGCGCGATTGGGCCGTGCAATGTGCCGATTTGCGTGGTGAAGCGCTGCCTGTTTTCGAACCGCTCAGCCTGTCTCGTCCGCGCTCACGCTGTCCAAAATGTAACCATGCCATTTCAGCAACTGAAAATATCCCGCTTTTCAGCTGGCTATTTTTACGCGGCCGATGTAGCTCGTGCAAAACACCGATCTCTATTCGTTATCCCCTGATCGAGCTAGTGACAGCTGCATTATTTGCTTTTGCTGCCACGCACTTTGGTTTAACGGCTGCAGGTTGGGGGGCACTGATTTTTATCGCAGCGCTGATTGCACTCACCAGCATTGACTACGATACGCAATTGTTACCCGATGATATTACGTTGCCGCTGCTCTGGATTGGTTTGTTATTTAATCTGTTTGGCACCTATACCGATCTTAAAAGTGCGGTAATTGGGGCAATAGCGGGCTACGTGTCGCTATGGAGCGTGTATTGGCTATTCAAGCTGGTCACTGGCAAAGAAGGCATGGGCTACGGCGACTTTAAATTATTGGCAGCCCTCGGTGCCTGGCTGGGGTGGCAAATGCTCCCTGTGACGATACTGTTGTCCTCCATGGTGGGTGCCATAGTCGGCATCTCGCTTATGGTATTGTCAAAACACAGCCGCCAAGAGCCTATCCCGTTCGGACCTTATCTTGCTGCAGCAGGCATTGTTGCCTTGATTTGGGGCAAACCGCTCACTCAGGCCTACCTCGGCATAACGCTGTAAGCACTTCAATCCGGATGGCCAGATGCCTTGGCCAGAAGGCCTTCGGCTATAATCATTTTCTATTCAGAAATACCGGAGAATGCCATGCCGATCTACGCTTATCGTTGTACTCAGTGCGGCTTTGAGAAAGAATTCATGCAGAAAATGAGCGATCCGTTGCTGACACTCTGCCCTCAATGTCAGACTGAATCTTTAGCCAAGCAACTCACTGCCCCCGGCTTCCAGCTCAAGGGCAGTGGTTGGTATGCCACTGATTTTAAAGGTGGACCGGTAGGAAAGCCTGCCGTAGCTACTGAGAAAGCATCAGAAAAAACAACCGCGACAGCATCTGACGCCAAGGTTGAAGCTAAAGTTGAAACCAAGACCCAAGCTACTGTGGCGAGCAAAAGCGAACCCGCCAGCACTAAGGCTTGAATTCGATCAAATACATACTACCCAACCGGCCTCTTTGCCTTGAAAAAATATTTCGTTACTGGTTTGCTCATCTGGGTACCCCTGGGGATCACTATCTGGGTGCTGTCCCTGACTGTGCGCTCGATGGATCAGTCGCTGTTGCTCTTGCCACGGGCCATTCAGCCTGAAAATTTGCTGGGTTTCTACCTGCCGGGCTTGGGCGTTATCCTGACGATTGGAGTCATTCTGCTCACGGGGCTGCTTGCCACGAACATTGTCGGGCAACGTTTGGTGCGCTTTTGGGAGGCACTGCTTTCGCGCATTCCCATTGTTAAATCCGTCTATTACGCAGTTAAACAAGTGAGTGATACGCTTTTTTCCGGCCAAGGTGATGCGTTTCGCAAAGTGTTGCTGGTGCGTTACCCCCATCCCGAGGCATGGGCCGTTGCTTTTCAAACGGGTAATCCGGCGCGCGATGTAGCGAATATGCTGCCTGAAGAATATGTCGGTGTTTTTATTCCGACCACTCCCAGCCCGGTCAATGGGTTTTTCTTCTTTGTCAAACGCCGCGATGTCATCGAGCTCGACATGAATGTCGATGATGCGCTGAAATACATCGTATCCATGGGAGTCGTCGCCCCGCCCATGAGGAACCCATTCGGGCACGCCCCAAATCAATAACCACTGTTACCGATGAACCCATCGGCAAATCAATCCCGTTCGGAACTTACTATGCGTACTCATTACTGCGGCCAAATTAATGCCTCCCACGTTGACCAGATAGTTACCTTGTGTGGCTGGAACCATCGGCGGCGTGATCACGGCGGCGTGATCTTCATCGATTTGCGTGATCGCGAAGGCCTGGCGCAGGTCGTTTGCGATCCAGATCGGCCGGAACTCTTCAGGATCGCTGAAGACGTGCGTAATGAGTATGTACTTAAAGTCACGGGGTTAGTATGCCGTCGTCCTGTCGGCACCGAGAATTCCAATCTGCCCACCGGCGAAATTGAAATTCTTTGTCATGATCTGGAAGTGCTCAACACAGCGGTGACGCCTCCCTTCCAGTTGGATGACGACAATCTGTCGGAGAACGTGCGCCTCACGCATCGCGTGATTGACTTGCGCCGCCCGCAGATGCAAAAGAATTTGATGCTGCGCTACAAAGTCGCGATGGCCTTTCGCCACTTTCTTGACGATGCCGGTTTCATCGACATCGAAACGCCCATGCTGACCAAATCGACGCCTGAAGGCGCGCGTGATTATCTGGTGCCATCGCGTGTTCATCCCGGCCAGTTTTTCGCCCTGCCGCAATCGCCGCAGTTATTCAAACAGCTGCTAATGGTGGCCGGTTACGACCGTTATTACCAGATCACCAAATGCTTCCGCGACGAAGATCTGCGGGCTGATCGGCAACCCGAATTCACTCAGGTGGATATCGAAACATCGTTTCTAAGCGAGACACAAATCACCACCTTGATGGAAGAAATGATACGCAGCGTCTTCAAGAGCGCCTTGAACGTTGACCTGCCCGATCCTTTCCCCCGCATGACCTATGCAGACGCCATGCAGCGCTTCGGCTCGGACAAGCCCGATCTGCGCATCACCCTCGAGCTGGTGGACGTAGCGGATGTCGTCACGGATGTCGCCTTCAAGGTGTTCAGCGGCCCTGCCACCTCAGGTGGCCGGGTTGCCGCGTTGCGCATTCCTGGCGGCGGCAGCGGTGAAAAATCGCTCGCCCGCAGCGAAATCGATGCCTACACCGAATTCGTGAAAATCTATGGCGCCAAGGGGCTGGCCTACATCAAGGTGAATGATGTTAGCAAACTCAATGAAGAAGGTTTGCAATCACCTATTGTTAAAAATCTG
Source organism: Rugosibacter sp. (assembly GCA_004322535.1). Classification (GTDB taxonomy): domain Bacteria; phylum Pseudomonadota; class Gammaproteobacteria; order Burkholderiales; family Rhodocyclaceae; genus Rugosibacter. The sequence goes on along the minus strand of SCUZ01000048.1, from coordinate 64,625 downwards.
CACGAAAAAGCGTTGGCCGCGATTGTCGAACGCACCGGCGCGCAGTCGGGCGACCTGATTTTCTTTGGTGCTGACAAAACAAAAATCGTCAATGACGCACTCGGCGCATTGCGTACCAAAATAGGCCACGAAAAAGGCTATGTCACTGGCGAAGCCTGGCGACCATTGTGGGTGGTCGATTTCCCCATGTTTGAATATGACGAAGAAAATAAACGCTGGAGCGCCTGCCACCACCCATTCACCAGTCCGAAAGATGGCCATGAACAACTCATGGCAACCAACCCCGGCGCGTGCCTGGCCAAAGCCTATGATCTGGCCTTGAACGGCTGGGAAATGGGCGGTGGCTCAGTCCGTATCCATCGTGCCGAGGTACAGGAAAAGGTGTTTCAAGCGTTAGGCATCACCCCTGAAGAGCAACAGATTAAATTCGGCTTTTTGCTCGATGCGCTCAAGTATGGTGCGCCACCCCATGGCGGCTTGGCCTTCGGCCTGGATCGCATTGTCACCATGATGACTGGCGCTGAATCGATTCGCGACGTGATTGCTTTCCCCAAAACACAACGCGCGCAGTGTCTGCTCACCGATGCCCCTTCCTTGGTAGACGAAAAACAATTACGCGAATTGCATATTCGCCTGCGACAGAAAGTAGAGACCCAAGTCGAGGTTGGCTGAGTTTATTGGGGATTGACGAGAGCCAGCCGAGCTTGACTGATACCCTCACCGAACGCCCCTCCCCATTGTCTATCTCAACCCGGAACACAATTCAAATAATGGTTTTCAAAAAGCCAGTTTCGGTGCTTGTGGTAATTCATACAGCAGCGCTTGATGTGCTGCTGCTTGAACGCACACAACACCGCGGCTTCTGGCAGTCGGTGACGGGCAGCCAGGAAGATAATGAACCGCTCAACCTAACCGCCCAGCGTGAAGTGTTTGAGGAAACAGGGATTCAAGCACCGATTACACAATTCCTTGACTGGCAGAAAACCAATCGTTTTGAAATATTTCCTGAGTGGCAATATCGTTACGGGCCAGGGGTCACACACAACACCGAGCATGTATTCAGCTTAATGCTCGCCGAAAAATGTCTGATAAAAATTACCCCGGACGAGCATGTGGCCTACCAATGGCTGCCTTGGAAAGAAGCAGCAGCAGCGTGCTTTTCATGGAGCAACCGCGACGCAATTCTTACGCTGGGTGAGGCTGCGCGCTAAGCAGCTCACCCAGGCATTGCGGGCAATAGCAAGCAGCAGCAGACCTTTTGGCGGACTTAAGCGGCGGCAATTCCTTGCACCAGCAAGTATCGCACTCCGCGACTACGCCACAGGTAAAACTTGCCGCGCAACGCGGACAACAAGATGAATCATCTTGCGGTGTATCCCGCTGCTCATCTTGTCGCGCCCCAAGGGCACTTGCTTCGCGGCGTATCACCAGCGCGGTGCGCCCTTTAGGGAGCTTTTCAGTAGTCATGCCTTACCCAGGCAACGCCGGGAAATCCAGGTATCCAGCGATAATTTTCCAGGGCCGTAAAAAACCAATGGCAAGAGCATCGCCAGAAATATCAACGGCAGCTTGAAATTGCCGTGACCGTCATCGGTGATGGCATAACCTTTCACCAACTCGGTCAGCGTATGCCACTCGGTTGGCCAATGGACAGCTGCGGTTGCAACGACCGTGAGCACAAAAAGAGATACCGCAAAAAATCGCGTACCCAATCCAGCCACTAATGCCACACCACCGATCAACTCGAACCAGGTCGCCATCGACCAACTAACATTAACGGGCATAAGATTAAACGGGGTAGGGAATTTATCCTGGATGTCGGCAAACCAGTTATCCCCATGATACTTTTCCAGGCCGGATTCAAAGAACTCCCAGCCCAGAAGTAAGCGCAAACCCAAAAAACTCACCCAGTCGCCTGTAGCATCCAGCAACCGTACAATAGTTGCCCATAGCTTCGTCATTTTCTGCTCCCTAAAATGGCACCTGCGGTGCGTAGTTGATTCAACAAATGTACACCATGCATGAGGAGTAATTCCGGTTCGGGATGCTGCAATTCATGGGCAATCTGCAGGCAAGCGTCGCGGCCGCTAAGCTGGCTTTCGGCCGCTTGCAGCAAGACCACCAAACGTGCGCTGACTGGATTCAGCGCGATAAATTGCACTGCTTCATGCGCATCCCGAAACACCAGCAAATGCGTCGCGCTGGGTTTGCGTGGCCGCCACTCGAGGCCGATGCGGTGTACCGGCCAGACATAAGCGAGATTCATTGCCGCCGCAGCCAGCACTGGCTGTTCATTTAGCAAGTTGCCTGTCGGGTTGTACTCAGGCGGTGGCGATGTTTCCATCACATCAACCGCCAGCTCGACCCACTCGTAATGAGCCAACTCTGGCAACCAATCAGGAAAGGTAACTGGTAGCGATGGCGCCTCTAGCAACCAGTGCAAAAATTCACGCGGAATTTCACGGAAATAAGGCGTATGACAACCTGCTTCACGAAAAAAAACATCGACCAATCGCTGCCAGCGACGCACGCCAAGCAATGCATGCGTAATAGGGAAGCAAGCCAGCAAAAAACCTTCAAGATTGTTGCGCACCAATCCATGATAGATATCCGTGCGGCGTGCTGGCACCCCCACGGGGCGCGGCACACGGTGTGGATGACGCAGGTGGCGGGCCAGCGCAAATTGAAAATCCTGAAAAGGAAGCCGCGCATTCATGCGACGGCCCGTTGAATTTTATTTTTATGCATTTCATGCTGCGCCTGCAACGTGGCGATGTGTTCGACCTCTCGGCCAAGAACTCCCAGTTCAGGAAAATTAAAATCGCGCTCGAGACAGGTAGGTACAGCACCACACAGCGCATATGCTTCGGCAAGCAATTGCCACACCGGGTCGATAACATCCGCACCATGGGTGTCGATCACCAATCCATCCGACTCGACATGGTGGCCGGCCACATGCATGTAACAGATGCGTTCCAGCGGCAAAGCGCGCAGAAATTCGCCGGCATTAAAACCATGATTCAAGCTATTGACAACAATATTGTTAATATCCAGATGCAGCAAGCAATCCGCCTCAGTAACCACTGCGCGAATGAATTCCAGTTCCGTCATTTCTGCACCCGGCGGAATGAGGTAAGTCGACGCATTTTCAACACCAATCCGCATGCCAAGAATATCCTGCGCGTGGCGGATGCGACCTGCGACCCAGTGCACAGCCTCTTCTGTTAACGGAATCGGTAACAAATCGTACAAGTGACCATCATCCGCACACCAGGATAAATGCTCGGTATACAGCGTGATGCCTTGCTGTTGCATGAAACTGCGGGTGCGATGGAGTAACGATTCATCCAGCGGTGAAGGACCGCCCAGATCAAGCGACAAGCCGTGGCAGACAAAAGGGTAGCGCTCGGTAAAAGCACGTAAATCCTTGGCTGAGCTACCACCCATGTCAGCCCAGTTTTCTGGTGCCAGTTCAAAAAAACTCACGAAGCCCGGCACCCCGGCTTTCAGCTCGGGAATAAGTTCCCGCCTGAAGCCGAGGCCCGCTCCTGAAATCACAGTGGATTTCATGACTACAAACTGACTGTATTACTTTGCTTCTTCAGCTTTGGGTTTTTCCATCGGTTCTTCCATTTTTTTCCCGGCACCACAGCTGCCGTCTTTCATCTTATCAGCGCCACATTTGCCATCATGCATTTTCTTTTTGTTCGCGCCGCATTTGCCTTCGCCACATTTGCCATCTTTCTTTTTCATTTTGGCGCCACACTTGCCATCCTTCATCTTGTCGCCGCATGAACCATCCATTTTCTTGTCGGTATCAGCGGCTGCAAGCTGGTAGCCGCTATCGAGCTTCTGCATGGCAAAAGGGTTACTGCCAGCAAAAGCAGCGGTGCTGAAAACGGTCGTTGCAAAAGCGGCCCCAACAACGAGGGTAAGGGAATTCATCTTTTTCATTGTGTTACTCCTTAAAGTTGTAAATGATTAACGCGGGATTGAATCAACATCATGGTGCTCTCGCCAAGCCCGTGTAGCAGTCCGCAGAAAAGCAAAATGTTGTTGGGTCGCGCGACAGCCACGGCAGAATAACAGATGAAAACGCAGACCGAATCGCTCGCCGAATGACAACGGACGATCCAGCCTTTGTGACATCAATTCTGTTTCTTCGCGACACGACAGCATTTAATTTTCTCCAAACCAGCGTCGGGACAAGCAATCGCGCAATCCCAAACGCGCCCGGTGCAAGAGCACCCAGCAATTCGACGTGGACAACCCCAGTTCCTTACAAATTTCTTCCGTTTCCATGCCCAACAATTCACGCATGCCGAAAACCCGTGCGGTTTTTTCAGGTAACCCGCTGATACAAATCTCGAAGACTGCCCAGAACCGCTTTTGCTCCAGCGAAGCCTGCGGGTCAGCCCAAGGCGTGGGATGCGAGACCCAATGACCACGCTCATCGAATTGATCTTCCAATGCATCTTCAAGCCCCTGCTCCTGCTCAACATCGACATCCGCTTGCGGCTGACGACTGCGGCGACGAAATTCATCGATGATTTTGTTCTTCAGAATGGCAAAGACCCATGTCGATACCGCTGCGGCGCCGGCAAACTGGTGGGCTCGCTCGGTAGCAGCAAGCAGGGTGTCCTGCACAACATCTTCGGCGGCAGAGGTGTCGCGTAATTGCAGATGGGCGAAGCGCAGCAGGCGGGGCCGCAGCGCGCTTACAGCGCCTGAAAGTTCATGCTGGGTCATAACGGCCCCATGTTACATGCTCTTGAAAACTGACGGGGCGCGCCTATATAGATGCCATAAGACTCTCACAGGGGTGGGAGTCACCCATTAATCAAGAAAGGAAGAAAAATGAACAACCTGATATATCGTGATCCATTGAACGATTTGCTGCGCGGCTTTTTTGTGCGTCCTGTTGAGTTCGGCGAAAAGACAGAAGCACCGGCCTTGAAAGTTGACGTCAAAGAACGTGAAAATGCCTATGCCATTCATGCGGAAGTTCCGGGTGTGAAGAAAGAGGACATTCACGTTTCCATTGATGGCGCTGTCGTCTCGATTTCTGCCGAGCGCCGTGAAGAGAAAGAAGTCAAGGAAGGCGAACAAGTGTTGCGTAGCGAACGTTATTTCGGCAAGATCTCGCGCAGCTTCCAGCTGCCACAAGAAGTTGACGAAGCGCAGGCCAGCGCCAAATACAACGATGGCGTGCTGGAGCTGGTGTTGCCGAAGAAAGTGGCAGCGCAAGCCAAACGACTGAGCATTCAGTAAAAGGAAGTCGGCACTGGGCGTAGGTGGGGTTTCGCGGAGCAGTGCTCCGTGCCGCCGAAGCCGGTCGGCTGTGCAAAGCCGACAGTGGAGATACGGCATCCATGATATCTACGGGGCGCAGTCACCTTCGCGGTGATTGCGCCCCGTTTTCTTGTGTACATCGCTAGAATAAGCGAAGTTACTACTCGCACACTTCTAACGCCATGACGACAAAACCTGCCCCCGCCACCAAGGCTGGCGTGCTTACTGAAGCTCTGCCGTACATCAAGCGGTTTCATGATCGCACCATCGTCGTCAAGTATGGCGGCAATGCCATGACCGACGACAACCTGAAACAATGTTTTGCGCGCGATGTCGTGTTGCTCAAGCTGGTGGGCATGAATCCGGTGGTCGTACATGGCGGCGGGCCGCAGATTGAAAACCTGCTGGGGCGCGTGGGTAAAAAAGGCATCTTCGTGCAAGGCATGCGCGTAACCGATGCCGAAACCATGGACGTGGTGGAAATGGTGCTCGGCGGCCAGGTTAACAAAGAGATCGTCAATCTCATTAACCAGCAAGGTGGCAAGGCAGTGGGCTTGACTGGCAAGGATGGCAATTTCATTCGCGCCAAAAAACTGCTCATCGAGAATACGGAAAAGCCCGGCGAGATGCTCGATATCGGCCAAGTCGGCGAGATCGTGTCCATCGATCCCGCGCTGATTGCACTGCTTGATTCCGGTGACTTCATTCCCGTCATTGCGCCGATTGGCGTGGGTAGCGAAGGTGAAACCTACAACATCAATGCGGATGTCGTGGCTGGCAAAATCGCCGAGGTGCTCAGGGCCGAAAAACTGGTCATGCTGACCAATACGCCCGGCGTGCTGGACAAGGCAGGCAATCTATTGACTGGCATCACGCCGAGCGAGATTGACGATATGGTGGCTGATGGCACATTGTCCGGCGGCATGCTGCCCAAAATCGGCTCGGCTTTGGACGCAGCGCGCAGCGGCGTAAAAAGCGTGCACATCATTGATGGCCGCGTCGAACATGCCTTGCTGCTGGAAATTCTGACCGATGATGGCGTTGGTACCTTGATTAAATCCAAATAACGGGATGGTTATGAGCGAAAAAAAGCTGGTCATTCTGCAAACCATCGCCGAAATGCTCGAGCGACCGACTGCAGAGAAAGTGACAACAGCGCTGCTGGCAAAGCAACTGAATGTCTCTGAAGCCGCCCTGTATCGCCACTTTGCGAGCAAGGCACAGATGTACGAAGGACTGATTGAGTTTATCGAAAGCGGGGTGTTCAGCGTGATCGGCCAAATTGAAACAGCGGAAGAATCCGGCTTGAAACAGGCGGAGGCGATTGTCGCCTCACTGTTGCGCTTCGCGCAAAAAAATCGCGGCTTGACACGTGTATTGGTGGGCGATGCACTGGTGCATGAAAATGCGCGTTTGCAGGCGCGCATCAATCAACTGCTCGACCGCATCGAAGTCACACTCAAGCAATGCCTGAAAATAGCCACGGCACAAGGTGCGCTCAGCACTGAACATGATTGCAGTGCACATGCCAATTTGCTCGTTTGTTACACGCTGGGCCGCTGGCAGCGCTTTGTAAAAAGCGGCTTCAAGGAAGACCCGCTGGCGCAGTGGTCGACGCAGTGGCCACTTTTGGCACGCTAACGCAGCCTTCGACGCCGTATCGGCAGCGCCGACTTTTCAAAGCCGACTAGCACCCTCCAAACCGGGCTTTTGAGTTCGTATTTTTTACGCTTTCAGCAAAGTCGCCGCTTCGAGCGCAAAGTAAGTCAGGATGCCATCGCATCCAGCGCGCTTGAACGCCAGCAGGGACTCCATCATCACCGCATCGTGATCAAGCCAGCCGTTTTGTGCGGCAGCCTTGAGCATCGCGTATTCGCCGCTCACCTGATACGCATAAGTCGGCGCACCAAATGTATCTTTCACGCGGCGCACGATATCCAGATAGGGCATGCCGGGCTTGACCATCACCATGTCGGCCCCTTCTTGCAGATCCAGCGCCACTTCGCGCAAGGCTTCATCTGAATTGGCCGGGTCCATCTGATAAGTTTTCTTGTCGCCTTTGGCAAGGTTGCCTGCCGAACCCACGGCATCACGGAACGGGCCATAAAAGCTTGATGCATATTTAGCCGCGTAGGCAAGGATCCGCGTGTGAATCAGCTTTTCGGCATCCAGTGCTGCGCGAATATGTCCAATGCGGCCGTCCATCATGTCCGATGGCGCGACGACATCAGCACCCGCACGCGCGTGACATAACGTCTGCTTGGCCAGCGCTTCGAGCGTTTCGTCATTCAACACATAAGCACGAGGATCGCGTGAGTCAATCAGGCCGTCCTGACCATGACTGGTGTAGGGATCAAGCGCCACATCGGTAATGATGCCCAACTCGGGAAATTCTTTTTTCAGCCGAGCCACCACGGTGGGCACCAGCCCCGCCGGATTCCACGCTTCTTCCGCCCCCGATGTTTTTTTGCTGCCATCAATGACTGGAAACAGCGCCAGCGCGGGAACACCCAATTGCATCGCCCGTTCGGCCACGGGCAACAGGAGGTCAAGCGAAATGCGCGCAACTCCCGGCATGGAAGCCACATCCTCACTGCGGTTCACACCTTCAAGCACAAATACAGGATAAATCAGGTCATTTGACGTCAGTGTGTGCTCACGCATCAACCGCCGCGAGAAGTCGTCCCTGCGCATGCGGCGCATCCGTATTTCAGGAAATGCTGCGTTATTACCTGCACTGATACCCATACTTAGCCACGGCAAATTGGCCATGATATTTCTCCAAAAACAAATTGAACTTTACCGGACTTGCCTTATCCAACATGGCGTGTGCCAAGCAAAGAATCAACGTGCTGATTCCCCCCTTTTCATCACGTTCTTTGTGCGGCGCCCCCTGCTTTCTCCCCCTTGGCAGGGGTCTTGACACATTGTTAGGCCAATTGCCAGACAACATGTTAAGCAATTTCGCCCTCGGCTAACCCTCCCCCGGTAGCCGAGGGTTTTTCTTGTTCTCTATCATGGCTGGCATCATCTCCTCCCGCTTCTATTCCAAGCCACCCACCCACGATTTTTTCAACCTCTTCCATTCCGGTTTTTTTCAGGCTGGAAAATAACTGCACAGTCACTCTCGGGCCATACTCGGCGAGCGCGGCGCGTGTGTCGCGCAAGGTTTTGCTTTGCTCCTGGCGAGTGAGCTTGTCTGACTTCGTGAGTAAACAATGAATGGGGCGCCCCGTGGGTGCAAACCAACCGATCATTTTCCAGTCCAGTTCTGTTAGCGGACGGCGCGAATCCATAATCAGCACCAGCCCCATCAAGTTACTCCGCCGGATCAGGTATTCCTCCAGCAAGCCTTGCCATTGCAATCGTACCGCCAGGGGCACTTGAGCATACCCATAGCCGGGCAGATCCACCAGCGCCGCGCCGTTTTTCATGCGGAACACATTGATTAACTGCGTGCGCCCGGGTGTTTTGGAAACAAAAGCCAGCCGCGTGTGGCCAACCAGCGTATTAATAGCACTTGATTTGCCTGCGTTGGAACGGCCGGCAAAGGCGATCTCCGACCCTAAAGAGGGTGGCAAGCCACTTGGCTTGGCGGCAGAAATTTCAAAAGTGGCGTGACGAAAAAGGGCCATGGCAAAAGGAATAAAAAGAGGATTTGATTCAAGTTTGATTCAATTTTGCCTCAAGAGCACCGTACAAAGCGGTGATGAAGCATGAAATGGCGGCGAGCAATGGATAAGCTACTTTTAGCCTAAGGTAGAATAACAGCTTTCACGGGCCGGACAGTCGGCAGTTAATCGGAGAATTTGTCATCATGAGTCGTTTCCTGTTTGCATTAATTTTTGCAGTTATCACCTGCGGCGCACATGCAGCCGGCACGGGCAAAGCCTCTACCCACAAGGCTCCCATGGGTGACGCGACACGTGGCAAGGAAATCGCAACCACCGTTTGCGCTGCCTGTCATGGTGTCGATGGCAATAGCCTCATTCCAATAAACCCTACGCTGGCCGGGCAAAGTTATGATTACCTGCTCAAACAGATGACCAATTTTAAAGCGATTGATGGCCAGCCCGCACTACGCGCCAATGCCGTCATGGGTGGCATGATCGCCCCGTATGATCTTGGCCAGATGCGTGATCTGGCCGCCTACTTTGCGGCACAAACCGCCAAACCCGGCACCGCGAAAAACGAAGCTACTGTCAAGCTAGGCCAAACGATTTATCGTCGCGGCATCAGTGATAAAGGCCTGCCCGCCTGCGCCTCGTGCCACGGCCCCAGGGGTGCCGGCATCCCCGCGCAATATCCGCGTGTAAGTGGCCAACATGCGGATTACGCCGAAGCCCAACTCAAGGCCTTCCGCGAAGGTACGCGCGCAAATGATCCCGCCAGGATCATGCGTACCATTGCGCTGAAAATGACGGATCCTGAAATCAAGGCAGTTACCGATTACATGGCAGGGCTGCATTAAAACCTACGCCTCGTATTTTTGCGCGCGGTGTTAAAAAAAAGCCATCTCAAATGAGATGGCTTTTTTGTAGGGCGTAAAGCCGAAGCGCTTATTTCATCACACAATTCTTTGCTCAAATTCTTTATCCAACTCAGCCCGCTCTCCATCAGTGAATACGCGCGATCGAGTATGGAAAGCTTTGCCCTCCGGCCCCTCCAGTGAAAAAGTCCCTCCCGTGCCTTCAATCACGTCGATAATTAACTGGGTGTGCTTCCAGTATTCATATTGCGACTTGCCGATATAGAACGGGCAGCCCCCGATATTTCCGAGAAAAACATCGCCTGCGCCAATCGTCAGCTCGCCGGGCAGATAGCAATTCGCGGCGCTGTTGTCACAGCAGCCACCCGACTGATGAAAGAACACCAGGCCATACTTGTTCTTGAGAAATTCGATCAGCTCAAGAGCAGCTTCTGTCGCAATGACTCTCTCAACCATAACCACCTCCACACGATACAGAAGCAGTTTCCCGCTCTGCAGGCCCAACGCAATTTACGCAACTCAACAACTATCGGCAGACTGTCAAAAGAAACCCAGTTTCTGTTCAGCGTAACTGATCAGAAGATTCTTGGTCTGCTGATAATGATCCAGCATAATCTTGTGGGTTTCGCGGCCGATGCCGGATTCCTTGTACCCACCAAATGCGGCGTGAGCCGGGTAAGCATGAAAACAATTGACCCATACGCGACCGGCTTTGATGGCACGGCCCATCCGGTAAGCCACATTGCCATTGCGGCTCCACACACCGGCACCCAGACCATATAGCGTGTCGTTGGCAATCGTCAGGGCATTCGCTTCATCCTTGAAGGTAGTGACGGCGAGTACCGGGCCAAAAATTTCTTCCTGAAATATCCGCATTTTGTTATGCCCTTTGAACAACGTCGGCTGAACATAATAACCACCTGCCAAATCGCCACCCACTTGCGCCTGTTCACCGCCGATAAGCACCTCGGCCCCTTCTTGCCGGCCCAGATCAAGATAAGACAGAATCTTGGTCAGTTGCTCCTTTGATGCCTGTGCACCAATCATGGTTTCAGTATCCAGCGGGTTGCCTTGCTTGATGGCCTTGACACGCGCCAGGCACCGTTCCATGAATTTATCGTAAATCGACTCCTGGATCAGCGCGCGCGAGGGACAGGTGCAGACTTCTCCCTGGTTGAAGGCGAAAAGCACTAAACCTTCGATTGCTTTATCGAGAAATCCATCATCGGCTGCCATGACATCCGCAAAGAAAATGTTGGGCGACTTGCCGCCAAGTTCGAGCGTGGCAGGAATCAGGTTATTTGCAGCGGCCTGCGCAATCACGCGGCCAGTCGAAGTAGAACCGGTAAAGGCAATTTTTGCGATGCGCTTACTGGTTGCCAACGGCAACCCCGCTTCACGGCCATAACCGTTGACGATATTCAGCACACCGGGAGGCAGCAAATCGGCGATCAGCTCAGCCAAAATCAGTATGCTGATGGGCGTTGACTCAGCCGGCTTCAAGATCACGCAATTGCCAGCACCCAGCGCTGGCGCAAGTTTCCAGGCAGCCATCAGAATAGGAAAATTCCACGGAATAATCTGACCGACAACGCCCAACGGTTCATGAAAATGATACGCGACCATGTTTTCGTCAATATCACTCAGCGCACCTTCTTGCGCTCTCACGCATCCAGCGAAGTAGCGAAAGTGATCGGCGCTCAGCGGAATATCGGCATTCAGAGTTTCACGGATGGGCTTGCCGTTGTCCACCGTCTCGGCATACGCCAGCAGTTCGAGATTCGCTTCAATGCGATCTGCAATCTTGAGCAGCAGATTCGCGCGCTCAGCGGGTGCCGTCTTGCCCCATTTGTCGGCTGCGGCGTGAGCCACATTGAGCGCCAATTCAATATCCTCTGCGCTAGAACGCGCTGCCTGGGTATAAACCTTGCCGTTGATCGGCGTAATCACATCGAAATATTGGCCCTTGACCGGAGCTATCCACTTACCACCAATGAAATTGTCATACTTGGCCTTGTACTGAATTTTGGCACCTTGGGCACCCGGTGCGGCATAGATCATTTGAGTCTCCTTATTTATATTTGACAGCTAAAACGTCTCAGATGGGAACTAAGAACCCGCTACGTCTGGCTGTGCTAGAAACCTGACACCTTGCGGACTATGCAGCTCCCGGTTTCTTGAGCGGGCAAGTCAAATAATTATGTCGTATTTTCCAAATCAGCCTCATAAAATTTGACGACATAATTAATTGTCACAAGAATCAGCGCAACGACACAATAATCCGCGCAAAATGATCATGATGGTACCGTGCTGGCTATCAAGACAGCAGATTCTTCATCCGGGATTCATTATGAGGCCGCTCAGGGAACAAGGCTTTATTTTTCACAATATCTGCCAGAGTAGATCTATTCAAAACATCGATAAAAGCCTGACTAGCCTCATAAAGACAGTGTTTGAGTTGGCAGTTGTCAGTTATCTTGCAAGTGTTGGTTTCACGGTTAAAGCATTCTGCTATGCCCATGCTCGGCTCTAGCGCTTTTACCAAATTTCCCAACTGTAGCTTTTGGGCATCGTATGCCAGCCGGATACCACCACCTTTTCCTTTGCTGGTTTCGATATAGCCTAGCTGCGCAAGCCGATGCACCACCTTGACCAGATGATTGCGCGAAATGCCATAGTAGTCGGATATTTCCTTGACGCTGGAAAGTCTGTCTGGGCAGGCCGCTAAATACATAAGGCTACGCAGGCCGTAATCTGTAAAGCTGGTAAGTTGCATGCGGATCATTATAAAAAGTACTTGACATTTAAACTGTAGATATTAATATGTATTTAAAATACATATTAATATCTACAGTTATCACTGTTGCAAAGAAAATGACTTTTCTCGTCACGATTCCGGCTCAATTTTGGTTCGCCACTGTGCTTTGCGGTTACGTGTTCAGCGCTTCTTTAATATCAAAAGAAAGGGGTTTTATATGAATATCTTCGCTACAAAGATTCACAAAGTGATTTCCCTCTTCTTTTTTATGTTGTTGCCCACCTTGACTTGGGCTGCGCAACGCGAATTCAGTCTGACCATCGACGAAGTTTCGATCGAGGTAGCGCCGGGTTTTACCAATAAGGTATTCGCTTTCAATGGACAGGTTCCGGGGCCGCTCATCCACGTCAAGGAAGGTGATGACGTAACCGTGCATGTGACCAATAACACGTCCCTTCCCCATAGCATTCACTGGCACGGCATTAACCAGATTGGCAGCTGGCAAATGGACGGAGTGCCAGACGTTACGCAAGAAGCGATTCAGCCCGGCGAATCCTTTGTCTATAAGTTCAATGCTGATCGTCCTGGCAGCTTGTGGTACCACTGCCATGTCGATGTCTGGGAGCATGTAGCGATACGCGGGATGTGGGGGCCGCTGATCGTCGATCCAAAAACGCCAAGCGCACTGGAGAAGAAAGTCACCAAGGACGCCATATTGATGTTGAGTACCTGGGAATCACCCTACGCCGGAGTCTATGGCAAAGGTGGAACGCCGCAGGATGTATCCGACTACTTTTCCGTGAACGCAAAATCTTTCCCCTTAACCCAACCGATCAGAGTCAAGAAGGGGGATGTATTGCGAATGCGTCTTTACGGTGCAGGCGATGAAATACACCAGATGCACATGCATGGGCATGACATGTTGATCACCCACAAGGACGGTTACCCGCTTGCCAGCCCCTACTACGTCGATACTGTCCCGGTGGGACCGGGAGAACGTTATGACGTGATCGTGGAAATGAAAAATTCCGGATATTTCGTGATGCATGACCATGTGGATAAACATATGTCAAACAATGGCGCCTCGATGGGCGGGCCGATGCTCGTTTTCGAGTATGAGGGTATCAAGGTGGGTAATTGGTATGCCTGGAAAAACAAAACTTACGATCCTAACTTCTATTACAGCGTGTCGCTGACGCAAGGGTACGGGCTTTTTAATAGCGCACAGTTTATGGGGAAACCCGTCGAACAAGGAAGAAGGAGAAGGTAGGCATAAATCAAATCATGAAAAAGAGGAGACGAAAATGAGAAAAACGATCTTTGCAATTCTAATCCTGCTTGGATTTTCCGGAACTGGTTTTGCTGAAGGCGGGAGACTCCAGAACGAATGTTCCACATGTCACAACATCACCGGACCAGCGGCACAGACTTTGAAAGAAGCATTCGAGAAAAAAGGCCCGGACCTGTTTTATGCCGGCAACAAGTACCGACAGGAGTGGCTGGTGTCCTGGTTGCAAAAACCCCAGCGGATACGCCCGGCGGGGATGTATTACGGCAACCACATCAAAGCTGGGGCGAAAAGCGATGAGATTGATGTTTCAACATTCAAGGAGCATGTCGCACTTTCCAAGGCCGACGCCTCTTCGGTTGCAGCCGAACTGATGCAGTTGAAGCCGCACGACGACCTGATTGTCAAAGAAAAAAACGAGACTGGAGCGATATCCAAACAGATGGGTGAAATGGCTTTCAATAAATTCCTGGGCTGCATGGCATGCCATCTGATCGAACCTGAATATGGCGGTCTTTCGGGACCTGAAGTTTACACGGCAGCCAAGCGTCTGCAGCCGGAATACATGGCGAGCTACATTCGGAGTCCCCAAGCCTGGGAGCCCAAATCGTGGATGCCGAATAAACACTTGTCGGACATCAATATCCAGAAGATGGTGAATTATCTAAAAATACTAAGCAAGGAGACTGAAAATGCCAAATAGATTTTTGTTACTGGTTTTACTGGCGACTTGCTGCATACAAATCCAAGCCAAGGAAGCCGCTGCCGACAACTACAAGGCCTATTGCGTCCAGTGTCACGGCAGCGATGGAAAGGGAGATGGCGTAAACGTCAAGGATATGCCGGTTGTGCCACGTGACCATACCGACGCGAAGTCGATGTCCGGCCGCTCGGATGCAACGCTATTCAAGGCAATCAAGGAAGGAGGAGCGTCCATTGATAAATCCATCTTGATGCCGCCATGGGATGGAACTTTAAGCGATGAAGAAATCCAGGATCTGGTGCAGCACCTGCGCGTGTTATGCAAGTGCAAATTCGGTTCCTGATAGCAGCAAAAGCAGATGAAGTAATAACGTAATGAGGGTGTTTTCAGTCAACTTTAATTTTAAAGAGGAAATAATCATGCATTCTTTCAAGAAAACAGCTATTACAGTAATGGCGACCGCTGCACTTTTTTCCACACAGCAGGTTTTTGCAAAAACCGTTGAAGTCACCATGACAGCCAGGGAGGTTGATTTGGCCGTTAACAACAAAGGTGACATTACCATGGCGACATGGACTTATGATGGCGCCATACCTGGCAAACCTGTCCGCGTGAATGAGGGTGACGTCGTTGATTTTACGTTGATCAATCCAGCGGAAAACAAAAACTCGCATGCGATGGACTTCCATGCCGCCCAGGTTGACGTGTTAAATGAATTCAGCGAGGTCAAGCCCGGCAATACCAAACACTTCAAGTTTGAAGCGAAGGTTCCGGGTGTCTTCATGTATCACTGTGGTGCAAGCCCCATGGTTCAGCATATTGCCAAGGGCATGTACGGAATCATCATCGTCGAACCCAAAGACAAGAAGAACTATCCCAAGGCTGACCGTGAGTATGTCCTGATTCAACAACAATTTTTTCCTGACACCGAGACCGTCTCTGCCTTACTGGAAAATAAGGACTGGAAAGGTTCGCTCATCAACGGCAAGATGTTCAATTACAGCCCTGTGCATGACCCCAATGCAACAAAAGTGCTGGAATCCAAACCGGGTGAGCGTGTGCGTATTTTCTTTGTAAATGCCAACATCAATAATCCGGTCGCTCTGCATCCTATCGCAGGAATCTGGGATCGCGTCTACATCAACGGTAATCCGAGGAATACGTTGTACGGAATTCAGACATACAACGTGGCAGTGGCCGAGGGCGATACATTCGACATCGTTTCGCCGGCTGACCGCCCAACCAATGTGGCGATCGTTGATCATTCGATGGGGGCGGCTTTGCGCGGTGCCATCACCGTCCTGATGAACAAACCTGATGCCGATCCAAAATTGGGGCGCGGCGAGATGATTCTCATCAGGTAAAGCTGTCGTTGTGGTACTTGAGGGGAAACACATGCCTCCCCTCTTTTTAACTCTTTGCAGCAAGAAACTGAGTGACAAACATGACGAAGAAAAAAGCAGCAGGCCTCGTGCTGTTGGGCGTCATTATTCTGGCCTCGTACTTATTTAATCAGGATATTTTGATTCCGTGGCTTGATGCCCGAAACCCATCACCTAAAATTACTGCATTATCCTTATCCGGCATCAACGAAACGAAGCAGGAAAACATCTGGGTTTGTCCGATGCATTCTGAAATCATGCAAAGTCACCCCGGAACGTGTCCAATTTGCGGCATGAATCTGGTCGAATCGGGAAAGCATGCGGCCCACGATCATGGTATTCAAGTCGATAGTGCATCCATCCAGAAACTGGGCGTCAGACTGGCGAACGTAAGGAAAATTCATCTTGATGAGGAAGTTCAGACTTATGGCAACGTAACGGTTGACGAAAGTACACTTTATAACGTCCATACTAAATTTGAGGGCTGGATCAAGAAGTTGTATATCCATTCCATTGGGCAAGTAATCAGGAAGGGGCAAGTAATCTACGAGATTTATTCGCCTGACCTGATTACCCGGCAAAAGGAATATTTGAGATTTGTGGCGAGACGCAATCAAATTTTGCAAACCATAGGTGACATTTCATTGCAGGAAAATGAATACGCAATGAATCTGTTACAGGAACTTTCCAGTGAAAGGACGAAATTCCTTCACACGGATATCAGTATCGAAACCCTTCGCAAGCTTGAGGATGACAAAAAAGCCATCGAAGTAGTCCAAATATTAGCTGGACAGTCTGGCGTCGTGACGCAGATCGGTGCACGGGAAGGCAGCTTCGTTACGCCTGCCGCCCCTCTGTTTACCGTGGCCAATATCTCCACGGCATGGATTAATATCATGTTGTACCCAGATCAAATCAGCCATGTGAAAAACGGGGATGAAGCAACCATAACCACCCCCGACGGCCGGACAATCAAAACCAGGATCGAGTTTCTCAACCCCCTTGCCGAAAATAACAAGGTCAGTGCCAGAGTTGCAATTGACAATACCAGGCTGCATTTGCGTCCAGGCAGTTTCGTCGATGTCAAAATCCATGGACATCCCCATGAGGCACTCGCACTTCCCCGTTCGGCAGTCATAAAGACCGGGCAGGGAGACATGGTGATCCTGTCCAGAGGTGATGGACATTTCCTTCCTGTTCGCATCGAAACCGGGATAGAAAGCGAAGATTGGGTCGAAATTGTCGATGGTTTGCATGAGGATGCTGAAGTCGCGGTCAACGGCCAGTTTCTGCTCGATTCGGCGGCATCCATGAGTGCCGCCGTTGAACGCATGAGGTCAGGGAAGCGCGATGCCGAATGATGGCTTTCTGATTAACCGGATTATTGACTGGTCTTTGCGCAATCGACTGTTCATTTTGTTTTTTTCGCTCGGGCTGGCGTTATGGGGCGCCCATTCGTTGACCGTGATGACGATCGACGCCATTCCCGATCTTTCCGATACCCAGGTGATCGTCAAAACTGTCTATCCGGGGCAGTCTCCGGATATTGTCGAAGATCAGGTCACCTACCCGCTGACCTCCGCATTTCTCTCGATTCCAGGTTCGACAGCCGTACGTGGGTTTTCGATGTACGGCGAGTCCTACATCTATGTCATTTTCAAGGATGGAACGGATCCTTACTGGGCACGCTCACGCGTTCTGGAGTATTTGAGTCAGATCGCCCCGCGCCTGCCACCCAATGTGCTGCCAACACTGGGACCCGATGCCTCCGGGACAGGCTGGGTCTTTCAATATGCGCTGATTGATCGCAACCATCATTACGATCAGGATCAACTGCGCGCCATACAGGATTACTA
This sequence comes from Rugosibacter sp., assembly GCA_004322535.1. Taxonomy (GTDB): domain Bacteria; phylum Pseudomonadota; class Gammaproteobacteria; order Burkholderiales; family Rhodocyclaceae; genus Rugosibacter. Next base: position 46,857 of record SCUZ01000048.1, on the reverse strand, counting down.
CCTGAAATACGAATTGCAAAGCTTGCCGGGTGTGGCGGAAGTGGCAAGCGTTGGCGGTGCGGTGCGGCAATTCCAGATAGAAATCGATCCCAACCGCCTAGCCGCCTATCGTCTCACCATGGAACAGGTGGCAAAAGCCGTGCGTGAAAGTAACTCATCAAGTGGCGGATCCGTAATCGAAATGGGGCGTTCCGAATTCATGGTGCGCAACAAGGGCTATCTCAGGTCGCTGGCTGATTTTGGCAAAATTCCGGTTTCACTCGACCGCACCGGCACACCAGTTTTTTTGCGTGATATCGCGCATATCGGCATCGGGCCAGAACCAAGAAGAGGCGTGACCGACCTCGATGGCGAAGGGGAGGCGACTGGCGGCATTGTCGTGATGCGCCATGGCGCCAATGCACTGGACACCATAGCGAAAGTCAAGAAGCATCTCGAAGAGATCAAGTCCGGATTGCCTCCCGGCGTCGAAATCGTCGTGACCTATGACCGTTCTGGCTTGATTCGGAATGCAGTTGATACCTTGCAGAGAAAACTGATCGAAGAGTCAGTTGTGATTGCACTGGTATGTCTTGTCTTTCTGTTGCATCTCCGCTCTTCGCTGGTTGCCATCATGACTCTGCCAGTCGGCATTCTGATTGCTCTTGCGATCATGAACGTACAAGGAGTAACAGCCAACATCATGTCCCTGGGCGGGATTGCGATTGCCATCGGGGCGATGATCGATGCGGCGATCGTCATGATCGAAAACATGCACAAGCACCTTGAACGTCTCGGCGAGAAAGCGGATTACTGGCAGGTCGCCAGGGAAAGTGCATATGAAGTCGGCCCTGCGCTGTTCTTCTCGCTTCTCATCATTACGGTTTCCTTTCTTCCCGTATTCGCGCTCACAGGACAGGAAGGAAAGCTTTTCTCGCCCCTCGCCTATACCAAAACTTACGCCATGGCCGCTGCCGCCCTTCTGGCGATTACGCTGACACCGGTTTTGATGGGTTATCTGGTCAGGGGGAAAATCAAAGAGGAAAAACAGAATCCGCTTAACCGGATGATGCAGGCGGTATATCAACCGTTGTTGAACTATGGTTTTAGACACAAGACGGCTCTGGGGATTTTTGTCATCGCTTTACTGCTGAGCGCGCTCTGGCCCGCAAGCAAAATCGGGGGCGAGTTCATGCCGCCGTTGTATGAAGGCGATCTGCTCTACATGCCAACCACCTTGCCGGGGATTTCCATAGACGAAGCGGCCAACATATTACAAATCACGAACCGCCTGATTCGCCAGATGCCTGAAGTTGAAAGTGTTTATGGCAAGGCAGGAAAGGCGGATACGGCGCTTGACCCCGCCCCGCTCTCGATGTTTGAAACGGTGATCCGTCTGAAGCCGCAGAGCGCATGGCCCGCAGGAGAAAGCATCGACGATCTCATCAAAAAGCTTGATCGGACAGTCAGCCTGCCTGGCCTGACCAATTCATGGGGCTATCCCATACGCACGCGGATCGACATGCTGTCCACGGGCATTCGCACTCCGCTGGGAATCAAGATTACCGGGCCCGATTCGAAAGGAATTTCCGAACTGGCGCAAGAAATTGAAACCGTGCTGCGGAAAGTTCAGGGAACCCGCAGCGTGTTTGCCGAGCGTATTGAAGGAGGGCATTATCTCGACATCGAGGTTGACCGGGAAAAGGCGGCACGGTATGGCGTCACGGTGGCGGATGTCGAGCGCCTTATCGAAAGCGCGGTTGGCGGGGAAAATATCTCCACGATGGCCATGGGACGTGAACGCTTCCCGATCAATCTGCGCTACATGAGATCATTTCGGGATTCCGTCGGGGCGTTGTCAAAAAGCAGGGTAACGATGCCCAGCGGGGAAAGCATTCCTTTGGGCAATCTGGCGAGCATCGGTATTCACGATGGCCCGATCGAAATCAAGAGTGAAAACGGAAGGCTCGTCGGTTATGTTTACATCAATACCGAAAACCGCGACATGGGCAGTTATGTCGAAGAAGCCCAAAACCAGATCAAGAAATCGGTCAAACCAAAACCCGGTTATGCAATTGCGTGGGCAGGCCAGCATGCCCAACTTGAACATGCCAAGGCTCGCCTCTACTGGATAATTCCGCTCACATTACTGCTGGTTTGCGCCCTGCTCTATCTGCATTTCAGGGATTTTGCGAAAGTGTCGCTGGTATTGTTGTGCCTGCCGTTTTCACTGGTCGGGGGAATATGGTTCGTTTATCTGCTCGGCTACCCGGTTTCGGTGGCGGTTATCGTGGGATTTATCGCGCTGGCTGGCGTGGCCACGGAGTTCGGTGTGGTGATGATGCTCTATCTCGACAAAATGATCGAATCATTCCGCGAGGCTGGACGACTGACCAGCCCACAAATGCTCAGGGAGGCGATTGTTCAGGGGGCAGTACTCAGACTACGCCCCAAAATGATGACGGTTTCCGTAATCATGGCGGGACTACTCCCGATGATGTACGGACAGGCAATCGGAGCAGATGTGATGAAACGGATCGCGGCTCCCCTGATAGGCGGAATGGTGACAGCGCCCTTTCTGTCATTGATCGTCATTCCCGTCGTCTATCTTTGGTGGCATGAAAAAATACTGATATCTGTTAACAAATGACAAAACTATGCATATTCTCGTTTTTTGGAGAGTGCGAGGATGGATCGGAAGATATTGCGCGACGACCAATGACGGCGTACCAAGTCGCTACGTTCAGGCAAGGCCAGCGTGGGATGGGCGGATGCGACAATCGCGTTTGCGCCTGATGTCGCATGTATCGAATGCATGGTCTTTTGCGCTAGCCTGCATTATGTGCAGGCTAGCCTCCCAGCTCGCGTCGCGTCCTGCCTCCTCTCAGTCAACCTGGTGCCTTGTCTTGTCACGCCACAGCTGATTGTCACTCTCGGCATGTTTGCTGTCGCGTTGCATAATCTGGCAGGTATGGGACTGATGCATTCGCGCACGGCAGCCGGGAAACTTGCCATCGAAGTCTGCACTCCGCAGAGCATGGCGGTACAGGACACGACAACAACCGACAGCTTGCCATCCGACTCGCACGTCATGCGTGAATGCTGCAAACTTTGCATCGCCAGCGGCTCGCTGCCGCTGGCGGTTATCGTTGCCGCCGTAGTGCCAGCGCCGACTTTTACGGTTTCACTCCCTGCATTTGCCGCAGCCCGCCCGGCTACGTTCGACTGGACGGCGTATTTCCCGCGCGGCCCGCCGGGCCGCGCCTGATCTGCACTGAAAATTCTGCTCGCTCCCCAAGTGCAAGAGCCTTGGGGTGGTGCCACATCCCCGTAATTTTTATGTTCCGTATAGGTGCGCCCCTCGTGCATATGCGGTCATGGTCAAGGGAACGTTCACATGAAAATCAAACATGGCATCGTCACGGCATCTGCGCTGCGCTGGCTGCTCTCCATCCTCATCGGTCTCATGGTGGGCAATGCCCACGCTTCCTGCGGCTCGGCCTTCTGTTCGGTCGACACCCACTGGGACGGGCAGGGACTGACGCACACCGAGGGCTTCAGTCTTGACCTGCATTACTCGTGGGCCAAGGCCGACCGGTTGCGCGCCGGCTCGAAAAGAATCAGCGCCCCCGCCCTCAGCGGCAGCGACGAAGAGATCGAAAACAAGCGCACCACCAACCATTTACTCACTGCCGACATCGACTACGCCATCAATTCACGCTGGAACGTGGCGGCCTCCATCCCGCTGGTGATACGCGATCATGCCCATACCTTCGACTCGGATTCACAACCTGCCTTCGAACAGAAAGCCACCTTCACCCAGCTCGGCGACATTCGTATCGTCGGCAAATACAAGTTCAACAGCGGTAACCCGTTTTCCGGCGGCGGCATCCGCTTCGGCCTCAAGCTGCCTACCGGCGCCATTGACAAAACCATGTCGCCGCCTGGCCACCACCCTGCATTGGACCGCGCGGCTCAGCCGGGAACGGGCAGCACAGATGCCATCCTCGGTGCCTACCATTTCAGCAACGCACCCGATAACGGATGGGGCTGGTTTGCCAGCGGCGAACTGCAATCGGCCATCCAAATCCGCGACGACTATCGGCCGGGAAGCAGGGTCAATCTCAATTTGGGCGTGAATCACATCTTGTCCGGCGCACTAAGTGGCCTTTTACAACTCAACCTCGAGCACCGCCAGCGTGACCACGGCGTCAACGCCGACCCACCTTCCGGCGGTTATTCGATCAATTTGAGCCCCAGCCTATCCTACGCCCTGACACCGCAAACCCGCGTCTATGGTTTCCTTCAAGCGGCTCTACGACAGTATGCCAATACCGATCCCACCCATCCGGACTCCGCTCAATCCGGCAAAAGTCGGTGCTGACGGGACGGCAAGTCTCAACCGCCAACACCATCGCACAATTGAAGTATCCCCTGTAAATCCTGAAAACGGCCTTTTCCCTTATCTTGTGAGAAGGTCATTTTTATGTTGCTGTGGCGTACACACCACCACTCACGCGCACGATCCCCGCCAGATCGCGATGCTGTTCAATGGCGACGAATCCAGCGGCGATGAGTAACGCGCGCACGGCTTCGGCCTGATCGTAGCCGTGTTCCAGCCAGAGCTGGCCATGCGCTGATAAATACGCAGGCGCAGTGGCGATGATGTGGCGCATGGCATCCAACCCATCTGCGCCGCTGGCTAACGCAGCAGGCGGCTCAAAGCGTAAATCGCCTTGCGTTAAATGCGCATCGGCAACAGCGATGTAGGGCGGATTGCTGATGATGACGTCGAAGATTTCGCCCTGCACGGCGGCATACCAATCGCTGCGTAAAAAATGCACGCTGGCATTGAGCCGACGAGCGTTTTCTGCGGCGATCGCCAGCGCATCGGGGCTGGCGTCCAGCGCGGTCACTTGGGCTGAGGGGCATTCAAGCGCCAGCGTGATGGCGATGCAACCGGTGCCGGTGCCCAGATCGAGAATCTGCGGAGCATTACGTGCTGTTCCAGCTTCTGCCGCCGTCCCCCAAGAGGACTTTCCAGAAACGGGCTCAAGGCTTCGCGGCGTCTCATCAACGCCGAGTTTTTTCAATGCAATGTCGACCAGCAGTTCAGTCTCGGAGCGCGGAATCAGCACGCCGGGCGCGGTAACAAAATCGCGACCGAAAAACTCGCGCCGGCCGAGCAAATAAGCCACAGGTTCGCCTGCATGACGGCGCGCAATGAGATCATTAAAAACGCGCAATGCAGCTTCATCCAGCACGCCATCGTCATGGGTCAGCAACCACACGGGCGGTTGCTGTAATACATGGCCCAGCAGCAGGCGCGCCTCAAAGCCCGGCAGTTTTTCGCGCGCGGCGGCAAGCGCAGCGGCGATGGTGTTCATGCCGCCAACTCGGCCAGCAGCTCGGTTTGATGTTCGGTCGTCAGCGCTGCGACCAGCTCGCTTAAATCGCCGTCCATGATGGCGTCGATCTTGTACAACGTCAGATTGATGCGATGATCGGTGATGCGCCCCTGTGGAAAGTTGTAGGTGCGAATACGCTCGGAGCGGTCACCCGACCCGATCAGCGATTTGCGCGTCGAGGCAATTTTTTGTTGCTGCTCGCGCTCTTGCTCTGCGGTAATGCGCGCCGCCAGCACCGCCATCGCCTGGGCGCGATTGCGGTGCTGCGAGCGGTCATCCTGGCATTCGACAACAATGCCGGTAGGCAAATGGGTAATGCGCACGGCTGAGTCGGTCTTGTTGATATGCTGCCCCCCCGCGCCTGACGCGCGATAGGTATCGATGCGCAAATCGGCTGGATTGATCGCTACTTCGGCCAAGGCATCGGCTTCCGGCATCACTGCCACCGTGCAGGCGGAGGTGTGGATGCGGCCTTGCGTTTCTGTCGTCGGCACGCGCTGCACGCGATGCCCGCCGGATTCAAACTTGAGTTGCGAATAAGCGCCGCGACCTTCGATGCGGGCAATGATTTCGCGGAAGCCGCCGAGGTCTGATTCGCTGCGCGAAATGATTTCCACGCGCCAGCCCTGGCGCTCGGCGTAACGCGAATACATGCGGAACAGATCGCCGGCGAACAGCGCCGATTCATCGCCGCCCGTGCCAGCGCGGATTTCCAGAAACAGGTTCTTGTCGTCGTTCGGGTCGCGCGGCAGTAGCGCGGCCTGCAATTCATTTTCCAGTCGTGCCATATCCGCCAGCGCACGCGCCTGCTCGGCCTGCGCCAGCTCTTTCATTTCCGCATCGTTCAGCATCTCGCCGGCCGCTGAAAAGTCGGCGCTGGCGTGGCGGTAAGCCGCAAACAAAGCGACCACCGGCGTGATGTCGGCATGCTCCCGCGTGAGCTTGCGGTAACTATCCATGTCGCGCGTGGCATCTTCGCTGCCTAGCAGACCATCAAGTTCCGTCAGACGTTCGGCGAGTTGTTCGAGTTTGTCGTAGATACTTTTTTTCATGGCAAGACGATCACAAACAATGTCCAATGCAGTAGCCAATGTGCAGCAAAAACGGCAACATCAGCAACATCGGCGCGGGCAAGCTAATCAGTGGAAGAAAGATGGTACAAGCGTGAAATCAGCGCGGCAATTTCAGCACGCTCGTCGTCTTCAGCTTGATTCAAGGCATGCGTTGGCGCATGTAAAAATTTATTGGTCAGCCCATGCGAGAGTGCATCAAGCACTTTGTCAGGTGCATCACCCCGCGCCAGTAATTTTAGGGCATGTTCAATTTCATGCCGCCGCATGCGCTCTGCGGCATCACGCAGTGCACGGATCGTAGGCACGGTCTCGCGCGAGGCTAACCAGTGCAAAAAACCCTGCACCCGCTCATTGATAATTGCTTCAGCTTCGATCACCGCTGCCTGGCGAGATTCCAATCCGGATTCAACAATCTGCCCGAGATCATCCAGCGTGTAAAGAAACACATCATCCAGCTCGCCGACTTCTTTTTCGATGTCACGCGGGATTGCCAGATCCACCATCACCATCGGCCGATGGCGGCGGCTTTTCAGTGCCCGCTCGACCATGCCCAAGCCAATAATCGGCAGCGGGCTGGCGGTGCAAGAAACCACAATATCGTAATTCGCCAACCGCTCGGCCACGTCATCAAGCCGTAGTGCATTGCCTGAAAAGCGATGCGCCAGCGCCTCGGCTCGCTCCAGCGTGCGGTTGGCAATGGTGAGTTGCCTGGGCTGTTGCCCGGCAAAGTGCGCGGCACAAAGCTCGATCATCTCGCCCGCGCCAATAAACAAAATGCGTTGTGCGGCGATGGACTCGAAAATGCGTGCGGAAAGCTGCACAGCGGCGGCGGCCATTGACACCGTGTTCGCACCAATCGCGGTAGTGGAGCGCACTTCCTTGGCGACAGAAAATGTGCGCTGAAACAGCTTGCCAAGCAACGTGCCCATCGTGCCCGCTTCTTCGGCGATGCGTGCGGCCTGTTTCATCTGCCCCAAAATTTGCGGCTCACCCAACACCATGGAATCCAGCCCAGAGGCCACGCGAAACATATGCCGCACGGCAGATTGCTGCGGATGCTGATACAGGTAAGGCTGAATTTTTTCCGGCGGCAACGCGTGGTATGCCGCCAACCAATCCGCCGCCGCTTGCGGGTGTTCGGTAGTGCAATACAATTCGGTGCGATTGCAGGTCGACAACAGCGCGGCCTCCTGCACGTGGTGTTCGCGCAACAGATCATGCAGCGCCTGGCTCAAGCGCGAGGGGTCAAAAGTCACCAGCTCGCGCACCGCCAGGGGCGCTGTGTGGTGGTTAAGACCAAGAGCAAAGAACTGCACGTTGATTGGACCTTGAGAAGTGCCGGAAGCCTGCTGACAGCCATCCGGAAAGGTAAGTAATGGCTGCCATTTTAGCGCCCATTAGCCAAACCGTAAGCTTTCGCCTGCATCTGCCAGCCCGGCAACAACGAGACAACACAGGACAACAGCAAGGTAACGTCAGGTCGCAGTGCGGCCAACTATGCGAAAATGCTTTTTTAAAAGGTGGCTGACTAGTGAAAATTCTTGTAACCGGTTGTGCCGGATTCATCGGCATGCATGCGTGTGAACGTCTGTTGGCACGCGGCGACGAAGTCATCGGGCTGGACAATCTGAACGATTATTATGATGTCACGCTCAAAGAAGCACGGCTGGCACGACTAACGCCTGACTCAAAATTTCGCTTCGTCAAACTTGACGTAGCCGACCGGCCCGGCATGGCTGAACTTTTCGCCCAAGAAAAACCGCAGCGCGTAATTCATCTCGCCGCCCAGGCCGGCGTGCGCTATTCACTGCAAAACCCGCACGCTTATGTGGACAGCAACCTGACCGGCTTCGTGAACATTCTTGAAGGTTGCCGCTACGCCAAAGTTGAACATCTCACCTACGCCAGCAGCTCCAGCGTGTATGGCGGCAATACCAAAATGCCGTTTAGCGAGGCCGATTCGGTAGACCATCCGGTGAGTCTGTATGCCGCCACCAAAAAAGCCAACGAACTGATGGCCCACACCTATAGCCATCTGTTTGGCATACCCACCACCGGGCTGCGCTTCTTCACCGTGTACGGCCCCTGGGGCCGGCCGGATATGGCCCTGTTTTTATTCACCAAGGCAATCCTCGAAGGGCACCCGATTGATGTTTTCAACCATGGCAAAATGCAGCGCGATTTCACCTATATCGACGACATTGTCGAAGGCGTGATCCGCGTGTGCGACCGGCCACCCGTGGCCAACCCGGCATTCGACAAACAACAGCCCGACGCCGCCACCAGTTGGGCGCCTTACCGCGTGTTCAACATCGGCAACCACAATCCCGTCGAGCTTATGGCCTACATCACCACACTTGAAAGCGCCCTGGGCAAAACCGCACAAAAAAACTTTTTACCGCTGCAAGATGGCGATGTGCCTGCCACCTCGGCCGACACCACCGCACTGCACGTCGCTACCGGCTTTGCCCCTGCCACCACAGTTGAATCAGGCATTGCGCGATTTGTGGATTGGTATCGCGGGCATTACGGCGTTTGAAATGCCATTGACGAATCAAACACGCCGTCTAACCAGCGCCGATTTTTCATCCCTGCACAATCGACACAACACGTTACCCCAATACGGCATATTGACCAGATACCCACGGCTGAATAGACTGCCCATCAACCATGAGATTCATCCAGAATCAGATCAACGCTATTACCCGAACCGTATCCCGTTTGCCGCATGGGGCGGAGACATCGTTTGCTGATCGAAACGAGAACCCCTTTGATGCTCAATGAGCGGGTACAAATCAAAATGACGCTGGAAAACATGATCGGCCTGCCGGTCGACATCCTTGCGCGCGGGCGAGCAACACCTGCCACCCCGTTCCAGAACCCGGCCCGCGCCAACGCCGTGAAGCTCATAGAGCAACCCGCATGACAGCGCATGCCCTGGAAAACGAACGCCTGCACCTTGCCAGCCTGCTGGAAGCCATTCAGTGTTGCGTTTATTTTCTGGCTGCCTCGGATCATCGGCTCACCTGGCCACTGACGGCAGCCTGCCTGAATGAGAACGAAAATAACATTGAGCTGTTTGAAACGCTCGCCGCCGTCAACAAGCGTTTTGCCAAGCTGCAAGACACCATGGACGCTGCCATGCGCCACGCCCGCCTCCTTGCTGGCGAACCGGGGGAAACTTTTCTCAAGGTACTGTCGTTCTACGAAAAAGGTGGTGTCATCGATTCGGTTGCTGCCTGGCAGCTGTGTCGCACCACAAGAAATCCGGCCGCCCACGATTCCGAAACGGAATATACCGAGATAGCAGAGCACTTCAACTCTGTGCACACCTTGATCCCCACGTTGTATGGCGATGCCAACAGGTTTCTGAACTACTGCGCAACAGCACTGGATATGTCACCCAACCCCGGGCACTTTGTCGATGATTTCGTGCACGTAATGAATAGTCTGGCCAGCGACGTCCGGTAAAAAAAATCGCCAAAACCACACAGGTTACCGGCATCATCAACCACTTCGACACCCTCCATGAATGCACTCCCTGAAAACCCCACCATCGCCATCGTTGGCCTCGGTTATGTTGGCCTGCCGCTGGCTGTTGAATTCGGCAAGCACTTTCAAACCATCGGCTTCGACTTGTCCGCCGCCAAGATTGCTACCTACAACGAATTCCGCGATCCAACCGGTGAAGTCTCGACAGACAACCTGCGCGCCGCCGTAAAACTCGAATGCACGACCGATCCGCGCCGTCTCGCCAGCGCCGACTTTTTCATCGTCGCCGTGCCCACGCCGGTGGATGCCGCACATCAGCCGGATTTTGGCCCGCTGATCGGCGCCTCAACTACTGTCGGCCAGCACATGAAGCGTGGTGCGATAGTTATCTACGAATCCACTGTCTATCCCGGTGCCACCGAAGAAGTCTGCATCCCTGTGCTGGAAAAAAATTCCGGCATGCAATGGCAAACGGACTTTCACGTCGGCTACTCGCCCGAGCGCATCAACCCCGGCGACAAGGAACACACGCTCACCAAAATCATCAAGGTTGTCTCGGGCGACGATGCGGCTACGCTCGAAAAAGTCGCGCAGCTTTACGAATCGGTGATTACCGCCGGTGTGCATCGTGCGTCATCCATCAAGGTAGCCGAAGCCGCCAAGGTGATTGAGAACACCCAGCGCGATTTGAACATCGCGCTGATGAACGAGCTGGCCATCATCTTCGACAAGATCGGCATCTCTACCGCCGACGTGCTGGCCGCTGCCGGCACCAAATGGAACTTCCTCAAATTCTCCCCCGGCCTTGTCGGCGGCCACTGCATCGGCGTCGACCCGTATTACCTCACGCACAAGGCCGACATGCTCGGCTATCACCCGCAAGTCATCCTCGCCGGGCGGCGCATCAACGACGGCATGGGCAAGTTCATCGCCGAAAAAACCGTCAAGCTGATGCTCGAATCCGGCAGCGGCATCAAAGGCGCGAAGGTGAATGTGCTCGGCCTCACCTTCAAGGAAAACTGCCCCGACCTGCGCAATTCAAAAGTGCCGGACATCATCACCGAACTGCAAAGCTATGGCATTGAAGTCACCGTGCACGACCCGCTGGCTGATGCAGACGAGGCGATGCACGAATACGGGCTGACGCTCACCGCCTGGGAAAGTTTACCAGCCGCAGATGCAGTGGTTATCGCCGTAGCGCACGACGCCTACCGCCAGCACGGCGCCGCTGGCATTGCCGAACAACTCAGCGCGGCAGGCTGCCTCATTGACGTCAAATCGCTGCTAGGGCGCGCTGCATTCGGAGCGAGAAAAGTGTGGACGCTGTGAACGTGCGCATGCCTCGCACAATTGTGCGTGTGGACAGCTTTACACATCGATTCGGCAATTTCGATCTCACGCACATATTAAAGTTGCTTTGAAGATCCAGACAATAAGCACAGCCATGGCGCGTGACACCATGGTGGTCATTGCAGCATCAATCATTGTTGCAATTGCCGTCATTTTCCGGGAACAAATTATTGCCTCACGCTTCGGCGTCGGGGATGTCACTGACGCTTTTGCACTGGCGAGCTCGATTGTTATTTTTCTCGCCGCAGCTATTGGCGGCTCTTTGGCTTCGTCATTGATTCCGGTAACCATACAAATTGAAGTCGATTCAGGCGGAGCTATTGCGGAAAAATTGTGTCGCGCCGTTTTAGCGCGCCTTCTAGTGAGCTTGGTGGCAATTTCCGTGTTGATGTATGTCTTCTCCGAACCTATTATTTCGGCCATAGCCCACAACTTTCCGCCGGAAAAGCGTCAATTGACGCGCAGTCTCTTCATGATGACACTACCGCTGCTACCTTTGGCCGGCTGGGCTGCCTATGCAACAGTTCTGCTAAATATTCGACGCCGGTTGCTGTTTTCAACCCTAGCTTCAGTGATGATTCCAGTCACTGGAATCATCATCATTCAAATCTCATCTACACCTGGCGCACTGGCTTTAGGCTTAGTGCTTGGCTATCTGATGCAGTGCCTATTCGTTGCTTTTATCTTGAAGGAAGAACCACGATGGCTCTGTCCAGCATGGCAAGCACAGCGAAGCCAGTTACGGGCAGTCTGGCATCAATATTTGCCCGTCACGATAGGCTCCCTATTCATGACTGGCACTGTAGTAACAGATCAAGTCATGGCGGGCTGGCTGACATCTGGTAGCGTTGCCACCCTCGCCTTTGCCAGTATTTTGGTGAACTATCTCAACGCTTTTGCCGGGCGCGCACTGGGTGTTCCAGCGATCATCCACTTTTCTACGCTGACGGCCCATAAAAAGTGGGCTGAAGCACGGCGTTTGATGGGGCAGGCTTTGCTCATCATTGGCGGCATTGCGCTCGGCCTTACGATTATTGTTTGGGGCTTCTCTGACTGGTTGGTTGCCCAGCTTTTTGAGCATGGTGCTTTTACAGCCGTCGACACTGCACATGTGGCAGAGGTGCAAAAATATTACTCGTTACAATTAACATTTCAGTTTATTGGCGTGCTGTTGGTACGCATGCTTTCAGCATTGGGCAAAAATCGCGCCATCCTTGTGGTGGCAATGTTCAATTTCTTTGCCAACATTCTGCTTAACTGGATTTTTATGAAACTCTTTGGAGTGGCTGGTATTGCTCTTGCCACATCTGTTGTTCTGTTTATTTCCTCTTTGCTTTGTGGTGCCATGGTTTGGAGATCATTGAATGCCGAATTCCCTGGAAAGCGTAGCGTGTAACCTTTGCGGCTCGCTTGATTTGCAACCTGCCTATTCGCAACCTGATGAACTTTTCCATCCTGACGAATGGTTCACTGTTGTCGAATGTAAATCCTGCGGGCTGGGGTTTGTAAATCCTCGCCCGACGCGGAATGAAATCGGTCGGTACTACCCCAGTGAGTTTTATCAAACATTTGATGACCCTCGTCACCAACAGCGCTATGCGGAAGAAGCTGCCTATCTCGCAGAAATTAGTAGTACCCCGCGTACTCTGCTCGATGTTGGCTGTGCAAATGGTGACTTCGCCCGATTCATGCGTAACAAAGGGTGGTCCGTAGAAGGTGTTGAAATTAGTGCCAATGCGAGAGAAATAAGGGACTTCCCCATCTACAACTGTGATCTGCCTGACATCAAAGACGGTGGGATACGTTACGATGCTATCACTGCATGGGCCGTTTTAGAACATGTGCACGATCCCATGGCCTATTTCCTGAAAGCCAGTCAACTGCTCAAGCCAGGCGGACGATTTGTATTTCTAGTAACAGATTTCCCCAGTCTTCCATCGCGTCATCTTTTTCGTGAAGACTTGCCTCGTCATTTATATTTTTTTTCGGAAGCAACCGTCGAGCGCTATCTAAAAGCTGCCGGACTTCGTTTGCAAAGAATAGACAGGAATAATCGCATATTCAGTTTGCGGCCAGTAAACTGGCTGCGCCACTATCTCTACAAAACAATCTTGCGGCGTAATTTAACCTGGCACGACTTGCCAGAAGCCCCCAGGGATTACTTCAAACGAATAGGTTCCAGAAGCCTCAAGGTTAAACTCGTTTATGTGCTTACCCATCCATTTGCAGTGATAGACCGACTACTACTGCCACTTTTTGAACTGTTTGCCCCTCAATCATTAACCCGGGGAATTGTTACTTATGTTGCATCCAAATACAGCGACTGACAAGGCGGGCGAGTCCTACTGGGACAATGCATGGCAGGCGGCCGCTCTGCCTCGGCTTGTTGTATCCGGTGACAGGCGACTGCGTAACCATGTACGGCGCTGCTTTCACACATTTTTTTCGGATGTTATGGCGGCACGACGCGGGCAACGATTGATAGAGGTGGGCTGTGCCAACTCGGTATGGCTGCCTTACTTTGCCTCTGAACATGGCTGCTCCGTCGCTGGGCTGGATTACAGCCCAGCGGGCTGCGCTTCAGCGCAAGCGCTTTTAGCGGCCGCTGGTGTGACAGGAGAAGTTGTTCATGGGGATGTTTGGGCAGCACCTGCGGAGTTGCTGGGCACTTTCGATGTGGTGTTCACTTACGGGTTGGTGGAACACTTTGAGCCGACCGAGCATATTCTGACAGCGCTTGCCAAATTATTACGGCCGGGTGGCATCATGATTACCATCGTGCCCAATATGGTCGGCTGGGTGGGCCAGGTGCAAAAACAGCTTAACCGACTAGTCTTTGATATTCATGTGCCTATTGGCCTAGAAGACCTTCAAACGGCACATCAAAGTGCGGGCTTAACACCCCTGCAAACCGACTACATTTGTTCGATGAATTTTGGCACGGTGAATATAGACAACCCCACCACCAATAGGCTCCTTCGATTCGCAAAAAAGATAGCGCTTAACACGCTGGTGGCGATGTCTGCGCTTGTCTGGTGGATTGAAGATCACAGTCCCTTGCGCCTTCGACCCAACAAGCTGACATCCCCCTACATCGCATGTGTTGCGAGAAAATAAATGGCCCTGCATCCAAGTAATCAGCTTGAACGGATTCGCCACACCGAACTCACCGCTGTGCGTTCGCTGTTCCCGCAAGGCTGCACGGTATTGGAAGTCGGCGGTGGTAATGGATATCAGGCAGCCATTCTGCAATCCTGGGACTTACGTGTCATATCCATTGATGTCGATACGCAAGGCACGTGGATCAAACATTACTTTGACGTTGTGAGTTACGACGGAAAAAATATTCCCATTCAGGATGGCAAGGTGGATGTCATTTTTTCGTCCAATGTGCTGGAGCACATTGCGGAGAATGCCTTGCAAGCATTGTTTACCGAAATGCGCCGCGTGCTTGCCCCCAACGGTTTTGCGGTGCACCTTGTGCCCACTCCCGTGTGGCGGCTGTGGACGATCATGGCGCATTACCCGTGGCTCATCCTGCGCGTGATACGTGGAACCCCCAGCGGAGAGGGAATGGTTCAGCCAAGCGTGGCTGCTGTTATCCAACGTCATGGCGTGATGGGTTTGCTCAAGCGCGCATTGTGGCCCCCAGCGCATGGGGAATTCGCCAGCAGTCTCACCGAGTTGTTTGCCTTCCGCGAGGGTGCGTGGCGCAAGCGTTTTGATGCTGGCGGTTTTACGGTTACTCAATGCTACCCAGCGGGGATTTTTTATACGGGATATACACTGTTTCCACACATGCCGATGTCCTGGCGGAGTTTTTTGGCTAGATTGCTCGGCAGTGCGTGCAAGATTTATATCGTCAAGCCGACTATCTCAGCTGGCAGTAATAACGTGTTGCCTTCATCACGATGATACGCATTCTGCATGTCATTACTGATCTTGGACTCGGTGGCGCCGAGGCAATGCTACACAAACTAATAGCACATCATGATCGTGGAAAATTCATTCATGTAGTGATTTCGCTAATGGATCTAGGCGTTATCGGTGCGCGCTTGCAGACGGAAGATATGGAAGTTTACACACTTGATTGCAAGCGCGGCTTACCGACTTGGCAAGCCATCCGCAAGCTGCGGAATTTGGCGCGACAGCTCCGTCCTGACATCATCCAGGGTTGGATGTATCACGGCAATCTAGCGGCTTGGCTGGTGCGCCAATTTGCCTCGGGACGGCCGCCACTCATCTGGGGTATTCGGCAATCTCTGGATCGGCTCAGCAACGAGAAATGGCTGACCCGTGGGGTGATTCTGGCTAACGCTGGTTTATCTCACCAGGTGGATGCTGTGGTCTACAACGCCCACCGTTCTCTTGAACAACATCAGGCACTTGGCCTTTCGGGCAAGACATCACTGGTGATTGCCAATGGTTTCGACACGAATCTGTTTAGCCCATCATCCATGGCGCGAGCCACCATTCGTGCTGAACTGCAAATACCTGACACGGTGCTGCTGGTTGGCCTGATCGGGCGCTTTCATCCAATGAAGGATCATCACGGATTTTTGCAAGCTGCCGCCGAGCTTGTTCGTCATAGAGATAACGTGCGCTTTCTCATGGCTGGCGATGGAGTTGATTGGGGAAACCCATTGCTGGACAAATGGGTAAAACAACTTAAGCTGGCCGAACACGTGTATTTACTGGGCTGTAGAGACGATATTACGCACCTGACGGCGGCGTTGGATATTGCAGTATCTGCTTCGGCGCGCAACGAAGGCTTCGCCAATGTAATTGGCGAAGCCATGAGCTGCAGTGTGCCATGCGTGGTGACAGACGTGGGCGATTCAGCCTGGATTGTCGGCGACACCGGCGTGGTTGTGCCACCCGGCAACCCACCAAAACTTGCCGAAGCGCTTGAGGCGCTTTTAGGTCTGAGTGCCGACGAACGCCAACGGATGGGCATGGCATCACGCGCGCGCGCTGTGGCAGAGTTTTCGATTAAGCAGACCACCGATCGCTTCGAGGCCCAATACATGGCACTAGCTACATGAAACCCACCACCGGCAGCATTTGCCACCTTATTACCAACGCCGAGTTTTTACTGGCGCGCGTTGGCATCCTGCTTGACGCATGGTGGCGCACAAAATGGAAGCTGCGGAACATTAAAAGTAAATGATAAAAAAATATCTTGTCACCCCCCTGCTAAATAAACGCAAGCTGACTCTTGTCACATCCTTCACCCTACTCGGCCTGCTCCTTTGGTGGGCCAACCCCAGTGAGGTAGCTGCTCGCCTCGGTCGGTTTTCAATACCCACGCTGACCGCGTTGCTGACGTTGCTCGTGATGAATCTTTTCTTTGTCCTGCTCCGTTCTTGGCGGATCACAACGCATTTCGGTATCCATCTTCCATTTATCATGACAGTGCGGGCCAATATGGCGGGTTATGCCGCGGGATTGTTCTTCATTCCGCTGCTAGCGCAAGTGGCTGGCCGCCAGGCCATATTTCAAAAGGTAGGTGTGCCGCCTGCCGTGAATTCCGGTCTGGTGGCTTATGAGCGCGCACTATTGACACTTATGAGTGGGGGATTAGCCGCTGTTGGAGCACTCCATTTATTAGGGGATAACGTGGTTAGACAATTCATGGATCGGCTTGCTTTTGGTCAGGTGGCCCTTGCTGTTTGTTCTGGTGCAGCGCTGAGCTTATGCCTAGGCAGAGGGCATTTTGAGAAAAATCTGTTTCGTGATGTATTAGCGTGGAAGAATGCAGCAAACCTCTTGCAGGATGTTTTTATTACCTTCGCTGCGTTAGCAGCAATGCTTTCTGGTTTCGTCGTCGTATTTGTCACCGTTGCACCGCAGATTGATCTGACTAAATTGCTTGCCGCAGCTGCAGTGATCAGTTTCGCCGCAAGTTTGCCAATAAGCTTTGGGGGCTGGGGGCCAAGGGAGCTTACGACTGTGTATGTTCTAGGCCAATTAGGTGTCGCTCCTGCGGATGCCTTGGCAGCTTCGGTAGTTATTGGCATGGGCTCGATGTTTACAACTATCCTCGTGGCAGGGGTAGCACTGTCGATAGGCCGTTATTCTGGTGATTCAGTAGATAGGTTGGGGGTTTCGACAGATGAGGCAGAGATAATGATCGCTCTCAAAAAGAAGGCAGCGTGGATCATTGGATTCAGCGCGGCGTTGTCTGTGTTTTTTCAACTACATGTCGCCTGGTCTGAAACTGTGGTCAACCTCAACCTGGCTGATCCCTTTGCCATTCTCGCGCTTGGCGCTTTGAGTTTACAAGCTGTATTTGAACGCAGATGGCCATTGTGGCGTTTTCCGCAATTCCAATGGATGCTATTGGCAATCAGTCTCCTTTTGCTGTTTGGTTTTGTTTGGGGTTACGAGAAAATTGGTGTCACCTCATGGGCTGTAAATAATCGATTGTTCGGTTGGCTAGTGTTACTCGGTTATCTATCCGCCGGATATCTCATCGTGGAAAGCCATGGCGCACATGGCATGAGACGCTTCACAGAAACATTGGCATCGGTAGCCTGTGTGATCATTGTGCTGCAAGTATTTCTGCGGCTGTTGAATTCTGCCGGGATTCATCCTTTTGGACTACTAACCCCGAACTTCGAAGGTTATGCCGGCAACCGCAACGCTTTTGTTTTCCAGTTGCTGATCGTGTTGTCTTTAATCATGGGTTATTCCCGGGTTTGGATGCGACGCTTTCAAAAGGCTGGTGGTACTGCCTTGCCGATTTTGTATCTGACACAGGGCATTATTGTTGCAGGAATCGTATTGACCGGCTCACGCGCCGCACTAGGTGCGACTTTAATCATGCTGTTATTGGCCTGGTTTAGCCGCTTGGTTGACCGCCGCACTATCCTTTGGGGCATGATTGTTGCCGGCCTACTCTGGGCAGGCATTCAAAAGGCTCAATCTCTTATAACTGAACAACCAGTTCAACCTGTTGTAACTGAACAACCAACCTACCTTCAATCTCCTTTTTCAACGGAGATGAGTGACCAGGCTCGCTGGGATGCCAATCGGCATGCATTCGAAATGTGGTGGCAATCACCCATCACTGGTACAGGGCTCGGGGTTTTCGCGGCAAAAAGTGCGCAGTGGTTTAACTTTCCGATGATCATCCACAGTACCCCGATCTGGGTTCTGGCTGAATTTGGTTTAATAGGTATCACAGTTTTCGGCGCTTTCTTTTACATGATGTTGCGGCACGCTTTTAATGGCTGGAAATGTTGGCCAAAGTTGCCACCAGAGCGCGCACTACTATTCGTTCTGCTTGCCTTCGCTGTATTTTCACAGGTTCACGAAATGCTCTATCAGCGTATCCTTTGGTTAGTTTTAGGTGTGCTTCTGGCGCAACCTTCTATTGCGTCCACCGTGGTTTCTGCTAGCAAATGGCCTAAGCAAGATGCCCCTAAGAAGCTTCTTGAGTAGCTACTTGGATCGCATCGTGCCGCTGAGATGAGACTGGTCAAATGTTTTTCTGGAATAGTGTTCAGCCATGTGCGGACTAACCGGTTTCTTTTCCCCCGCTAACCTAGCGGCAGATGCCGCTGAAGTCGTGCATCGCATGAGCGAGGCGATCACCCACCGTGGTCCGGATGATAGCGGGGTGTGGGTAGATGAGGCAGTAGGTGTTGTATTGGCACACCGGCGTTTGTCCATTCTCGACCTTTCCCCCGCCGGGCATCAGCCGATGGTCTCACCAAGCGGGCGTTATGTCATCGTGCTCAACGGCGAGATTTACAACCATCTCGAATTGCGACGGGAATTGGAGGTACTGGCCCCTCACCCTCTCCCCAAGGGGGCGAGGGAACAATGTGGGTGGCGTGGGCATTCCGACACGGAAACGCTACTCGCCGCGTTCGAAGCCTGGGGTATTGAGGCAACGCTAAAAAAATGTGTGGGCATGTTTGCCTTGGCGTTGTGGGATCGTGAAACTCGCTCACTCACGCTGGCGCGCGACCGCATGGGCGAAAAGCCGTTGTATTACGGCTGGCAGGGCGATGTGTTTCTGTTCGGCTCGGAACTCAAGACGTTGCGCGCGCATCCGGCTTTTCGCGGTGAAATTAATCGCGACGTGCTGGCGCTGTATTTGCGGCATAACTATGTGCCGGCACCATACTCAATTTATCGCGGCATCGCCAAATTGCCGCCGGGAAGCTGGCTAACGCTGACAGCGGATGCCCCGGTCGCCGCACCCCAAGGGTACTTGCTTCGCGGCGTCTCACCAGCGCCGACTTTTTACTGGCGCGCACGTGATACTGCGCAGGCGGACATGCGCCGTGATCTGGATGACGCAACAGCCATTGATGAGCTCGACACATTGCTGCGTCGTGCCGTTGGCGGGCAGATGGTGGCGGACGTGCCATTGGGGGCGTTTCTTTCCGGCGGCATCGATTCTTCCACCGTGGTGGCCTTGATGCAGGCGCAGTCAGGGCGACCAGTGCAAACCTTCACCATCGGCTTTCATGAGGCAGGCTATAACGAGGCCGAACATGCCCACGCCGTGGCGGCCCACCTGGGCACCGAGCACACCGAGCTGTATGTCACAGCAGAACAAGCCATGGCAGTGATTCCGCGCTTGCCCTC
The DNA here is from genome assembly GCA_004322535.1 of Rugosibacter sp. GTDB lineage: Bacteria > Pseudomonadota > Gammaproteobacteria > Burkholderiales > Rhodocyclaceae > Rugosibacter. The sequence goes on along the minus strand of SCUZ01000048.1, from coordinate 26,951 downwards.
TTTATACGACGAACCCTTTGCCGATTCTTCGCAAATTCCTACCTTGCTGGTTTCAGAATTGGCCCGCCGCCATGTGACGGTAAGCTTATCGGGCGACGGCGGGGATGAACTGTTTGGCGGCTACAACCGCTATGTGTGGGCCAGCCGAATCTGGCGCTCTTTGGGTTGGGCACCACGACCCTTGCGCGCAGCCTTGGCGGGCGTGCTGACCACCTTGCCGCCTGCGGCATGGAATGGGGTATTCAGCGGGCTATCGATTTTTTTACCTCAGCGCTGGCGTTACCCCAACCCGGGCGACAAGCTGCATAAGCTGGCGGGCATTCTGGCTGTGCGCTCGCCGGAAGAAATTTATCTGGCGTTGGTGTCGCACTGGCAGCAACCGGCAAACGTGGTGATCGGCGCGAAAGAACCCACCACCGCGCTGACCGATGCCCGCCAGTGGGCGGATGTGCCGGACTTTGAATCGCGCATGATGTATCTGGACCAGATGACCTATCTGCCAGATGACATTCTGACCAAGGTAGACCGCGCAGCGATGGGCGTGAGCCTGGAAACGCGCGTGCCGCTCATCGACCACCGCGTGGTGGAATTTGCCTGGCAACTGCCGCTATCGATGAAAATTCGCAACGGGCAGGCCAAGTGGCTGCTGCGGCAAGTGCTTTATCGTTATGTGCCGCGTGAGTTGATCGAACGCCCCAAGATGGGCTTTGGCATCCCGCTGGATGTCTGGCTGCGCGGCCCGCTGCGCGACTGGGCAGAAGCTCTGCTGAATGAATCTCGACTGAGGCAGGAAGGTTATTTTCACCCCGAACCGATCCGGCAAAAGTGGTCTGAACACCTCTCCGGCCGGCGTAACTGGTCGTATCACTTGTGGGATGTGCTGATGTTTCAGGCGTGGTTGGAGAATGAGAAGAGGCATGGCTAAAGTAGTCGTCTTAGGCAGCCTGCCGGAGTCATTGATCAATTTTCGCGGTCCTTTGCTGCAAGCAATGATTGCCGCTGGCCACGAAGTACATGCAGTGGCACCCACAGCCGACGAAGCGGTGGTTGCAGCTTTGACACAAATGGGTGTTCATTTTCATACTGTCCCTCTTGCCAGAACTGGCCTTAACCCTTGGCGAGATTTGGCCACTGTGCTTGCTTTGCGCAATATTTTTCGTTCCATGCGTCCCGACTGCATACTTGCTTACACCATCAAGCCTGTCATCTACGGTTGTCTAGCCGGGCGCATGGTTGGGTCGCCCTGCTATGCAATGATTACTGGATTAGGCTACACATTCACCGCGCCTCGGATGAAAGGCTGGCTGGTTGGCAAATTGGCACGAGGTCTCTACAAGCTAGCATTGAGTCATGCTGAACGAGTGTTCTTCCAGAACCTGGACAATCTGCGTGTTTTTACTGAAGCCGGGCTTTTGCGCGATCAAAGTCAAGCCGTATTAATCAACGGCTCTGGTGTCGATCTCGATCACTATGCTTCGACAACTCTACCTGTTACGCCAATCTTTTTGATGATCGCACGTCTGTTAAAAGATAAGGGTATCGTTGAATACGTTGATGCTGCTCGCTTGGTAAAACAACAATATCCCAACGCGAAATTTCGTCTGGTAGGTTGGTTGGATTCCAATCCTGCGGCAGTTGATAAAGAAACGTTGAATGCTTGGATAAGTGAGGGGGTGATCGAGTACCTTGGTCCGTTGCCGGATGTGCGACCCGCCATCGCAACTGCCTCTATTTACGTGCTACCGTCTTACCATGAAGGTATGCCGCGCACAGTACTGGAAGCGATGAGTATGGGGCGGCCAGTGATCACTACCGATGTGCCAGGTTGTCGTGAAACCGTGATACATGGAGGAAATGGCCTGCTGGTGCCAGTGCGCGATACGTTAGCTCTTGCCAATGCAATGCGTTTCTTCATCGAACATCCTGAGAAAACTGCTGAAATGGGAGCGGCCAGTCGACAATTAGCTGCTACCAAGTTCGATGTACGGCTAGTCAACCATACTATTCTCGAAGCTATGGAACTGCTTTGAAAAGGCTTTTCGATTTCGTCATCTCTCTCTTTGCCCTTTTGTTGATGGCACCTCTGCTGCTGGCCCTTTCACTTCTGGTACGACTATTCCTGGGCAGTCCGGTAATTTTCAAACAACAACGACCTGGTTTGAAAGGACAACCATTCACACTCTATAAATTCCGCACTATGCGTGACACCTTCTCAGATCTCGGAGAGCCTTTGCCAGATGAATTGCGTCTGACTCGCTTCGGTCGCTGGCTACGTGCGAGCAGCCTGGATGAATTGCCTGAGCTGTGGAACGTATTGTGTGGCGAGATGAGCCTAGTCGGGCCAAGACCTTTGCTGATGGAATACCTGCCGCTGTATTCGCCGCAGCAGACGCGCCGCCATGAAGTACGACCCGGAATCACTGGCTGGGCACAGGTCAATGGCCGCAATGCGCTTTCGTGGCAAGATCGGCTGGCGCTTGATGTATGGTATGTGGATAATCGTTCGCTCCGATTGGACCTTAAAATCCTTTGGTTGACTATAGCCGCTGTATTCTCGCGACATGGCGTCAGCCATCCGGGACATGCCAGCATGCCAAAATTCACCGGCCAATCCGATATGGAGGATAAAAAATGAGCAAACAGATTTTCATATTCGGCGCCAGTGGCCATGCCAAAGTGGTACTAGATGCTGCGCATGCACAGGGAGATGAGGTCGTGGCACTGTTCGACGACAACCCTGCCTGCGTGGGCGGCAAGCTTATGGGCTGCTTGATTCGGGGCGGGCGGGATGAACTGCTGGCCTGGTGCCGCGCGAACGGCGTGACGATGGGCATCGTTGCCATCGGCGACAACCAAACCCGCGCCGACCTTGCCCGCTGGCTACAGACAGCGGGGCTGCATCTGGCAACGGTAGTACATCCTCGCGCCACCGTTGCCGCAGGCGTGGTCATAGGTGCGGGCAGCGTAATCATGGCTGGCGCCGTGATTAACAGTGATGTCCGCATCGGCGAGAACTGTATCATTAATACAGCCACCAGCGTCGATCATGACTGTGTACTAGAAGACGCGGTGCACCTCGCGCCCGGCTGCCATTTGTGCGGTAATGTCCGCGTCGATACTGGCGCACTAATCGGCGCGGGCGTAACAGTGATACCAGGTGTCGTCATTGGTGCAGATGCCTTGATCGGTGCCGGCTCCACGGTGATTGACGACATTCCCCCAGACGCCAAGGTAGCGGGCTCACCTTGCAGGGATCTAAAATGAAATTGACCGACACGATCGCGCCATTAGCCATCGAAGGTGGTACTCCGGTGCGCAAACTCCCTTTTGCACCCTGGCCTTACTACGCGCCGGATGAAATCGAAGCTGTAACCTCTGTGCTGGCATCCGGCAAGGTGAATTACTGGACCGGCGAGGAGGGGCGGCGTTTCGAACAGGAATACGCCACGCATGTTGGCGTGCGCTACGCCTTAGCCTTAATGAACGGCACCGTGGCGCTGGAGCTGGCGTTGCGTGCTCTGGGCATCGGTCCGGGCGATGATGTCATAACCACCAGCCGCACCTTTATCGCTAGCGCCAGCGCAATCGTGGCGTGCGGGGCGAAGCCAGTGCTGGCCGATGTGGATCGGGTCAGCCAAAACCTGACAGCGGAAACGGTCAAGGCAGTACTTACTAACCGCACCAAAGCAATTATCGTGGTTCATTTGGCGGGCTGGCCTTGCGAGATGGATTCGATCATGACGCTGGCGCGCGAGCACGGCCTCAAAGTAATCGAGGATTGTGCGCAAGCTCACGGGGCCACTTATAACGGCCGGCCTGTGGGCAGTTTTGGCAATGTGGCGGCCTTTTCATTTTGTCAGGACAAGATCATCACCACTGGAGGCGAAGGCGGCATGCTGGTCACCGATGATCAAGCGCTCTGGGAAAAGGCCTGGGCTTACAAGGATCATGGTAAGAGTCATGCTGCGGTTTATCGTCGCTCCCATCCGCCAGGGTTTCGCTGGTTACATGAGTCCTTTGGCACCAACTGGCGCATGACGGAAATGCAGGCGACCATCGGCCGACGGCAACTGACCAAGCTGTCGCAGTGGGTCAAACTGCGGCAACACAATGCGGCACTCCTAGAGCAGGGGTTTGCGAGCGTACCTGGCCTTCGACTTACCCTATCGCCACCACATATTGGCCACGCCTACTATAGGTACTACGTCTTTCTCGATCAGGAGCAATTGCATTCGGAATGGAATCAGTTACGCATCATCGACTCAATCAATGCCGAAGGAATAACCTGCTTTTCCGGCAGTTGCAGCGAGATTTACCGGGAAAAGGCCTTTACTGACACCGGTCTTGGTCCGGCTCAGCCGCTACCAGTAGCGCAAGAACTTGGTCAGACCAGTCTAGCGTTTCTGGTACACCCCACACTAAGTGAAGCCGACATGTACGACACCATTGCAGCCTTGACCAAGGTAATGCGCATTGCGACGCAAAAAGTCGGCGCTGGTGACACGGCTCGCGGTGTTGCTGACCATCGACAGTAGCCTAATTCGCTGCGAACTCGACTGGTCACCACCGTTCACGCTGGATGAAGGCTTACGAGAGACAGCGGCATGGTATGCAAACCAGAAAGTATCACCCAGGAAAACCGCAGGCAAAACCTAATCCTTCATCAACTTGTTGCACTTTGACCTTGAAACTGCCCTTTGTTCATTCGCTTTGTTCATTCGTTATAACTAACCAACATCAACATACTCGGTCAGGACAGCCTGCACGGATTTCACATCCTGGGGTGATAAATGCCCGATAGTCTTCAAAACCAGATTTTTATCCAGCGTGAATAATTTCAAACGAAAATGACAGGCCGCTTTCAGCCCCGCTTCTTGCCAATGGGCGAATGAAATATCACTGGGCCAAACATCCCCAGTGGCCGTGGTGATCATGGCCAAAACAAGCTGATTGTGCTGCTGATTAAAACGCTCATTGGAAATCACCAATGCCGGGCGGCGCTTTGTGGCCTCACGATCCGTGAACGGAAAAGAAACGGCAACTACATCAAATGCTTTAAAGATCACGCCAGGCTGCCTCGTCCTGAGGTGAGTTCCATTCAGACAGCGTCTCTTGCAATGCGGATAACTCGACATCAATGGCTGGATCAATACGTTTGACGATGATCCGGTTGTTGCTATCCATGTCAAACGCCAGCATATCGCCCTCCCGAATATGGGCGGCGTCTCTGATACGTTTGGGAATTGTTGCCTGACCTTTGGCCGTAACGCGTGCAAGCTCCATGATTTTCTCCATTAATTACTACTTGTAGTAAATTACTACTTTTACCATAAAGATGCAAATACCATGTTGCGTACATCCGCTGATTTCCAGTGGAGTAGTTGCCAGATAAGCGACCCCAGCCTACAATGTGTAGGCATAGATGAAAGGATACACACCATGCGTACCAACATTATGATTGACGACAAGCTCATGGAAAGCACTCTTCGGGCGACTGGGTTGAAGACCAAACGGGAAGCGGTGGAGTTGGGACTCCGTACCTTGCTGCGGTTACGGCAGCAGGAGGAAATCAAACGCTTTCGTGGGAAGCTCGACTGGCAGGGCGACCTTGATGCAATGAGAACCGACAAGTGATTTTGGTCGATTCCAGCGTTTGGATCGACTATTTCCGGGGAACCACGACGCCACAAGCCGAAAAGCTGGACTCGCTGCTTGGCAATGAGCCCATTGCAACGGGCGACCTTATTCTGACCGAAGTGCTTCAAGGTTTTATCAGCGACCGTGACTTTAACCAAGCCAGGAAGCTCATGACTTCGTTGGTGATTGTGGACCTGGTGGGGCAGGCCTTGGCCATTCAAGCCGCCAAGAACTTTCGTGTGCTGCGATCGCTCGGAATAACGATGCGCAAGACCATTGACACGGTTATTGCCACGCGCTGCATCGAGAGCGGATTGCCTCTTCTGTATAGCGACAGGGACTTTGATCCGTTCGTTAAGCATCTTGGCCTCCGTTCAGCGCTGCCTGGAATCTGACGACACGACTATGGACTCCCCCTATCAACGACGGGTCGCCGCCTTTCGCGCTGGACGAAGGTTTGCACGACACAGTGGCGTGCTGTGTGATGGCACGACGATGAAGAAAGCAGGAATCAGGAAATGCACTTAGCAAACATAGGCGTGCCCTCGCTGGTTTCGTTTGCAGTGTGCTTTTTCCTCTTGCGCTGGTTGCTGTGCGGGCGGCTGGCGGAGACGGTCATGGATCAGCCGAATCACCCGCTCGCTGCTGCCGTGCCGATGCCACGCATCGGCGGGCTGGGTGTGCTGGCAGGCATTCTTGGCGGTGCCATGGCGATATTGACGCTCCGTGGCGAATTATCGTTACCGCTGTGGACACTGCTGTTGCTGTTGATTCTGCTGGGGGGCTTTTGCTTTGTGGATGATCGTCGCGGACTGTCTGCCGCGCTGCGCTTGCCGGTGCATTTAGTCATTGCCGCCGTGTGGGTCGCAAGCTCTGGAAAAGTCGGCGCTGGTGATACGGCAAGTTGGCTCATCCCGGTGGGATTGATGTTCGCCCTGGGCTGGATGATGAATCTTTACAACTTCATGGACGGCACCAACGGACTGGCGGGTGGCATGGCGGTTTTTGGTTTCGGCACTTACGGGGCGGTGGCAGCGCTGGCCGGGCAACCAGAACTTGCGACACTGGCTTTTGTTGTAGCCGCGGCAGCGCTGGCATTTTTGATTTTAAACTTTGATCCTGCGCGCGTGTTTTTGGGTGATGTCGGTTCCATCCCGCTCGGCTTTTTGGCTGGGGCTGTGGGGCTGGCAGGCAACGGCTTGGCCCGCGTGGTTTCCTCTACTGGTATTCTCACCTTTTATTGTGGACGCTACCGTCACACTACTGCGCCGCGCCTTGCGCGGCGAAAAGGTGTGGCAGGCGCATCATGACCATGCCTATCAACACCTCATCCGCTCCGGCTGGTCGCACCGGCGGCTGGCGTTGGCAGCGTATTTGCTCATGGCGGGCTGTGCGCTAAGCGCGCTGGTTTTGCGTTTCTCCGACAGACCCTGGGTTACTGCGGGTTTGGCGTTGTGGGGGCTGATTTATGCAGGCATGCTGCTGGCTGTGGAATACCGCTGGCGGTTGAGCAGAGATGACGAATGACTTGCGCTGAAAAAATGAATAGATCAATAACAACAGGCAAAAAACCATGACATCCGTGAAATTTCACCTATCCCTGCGCACTCTCGCGGTCGCCCTGTTCGATCTGGCCGCCGTTGCACTGGCCTGGGGTGCGGCATTTCTGCTGCGCTTCAATTTCGATACCGCTGCGGCAGTCTGGCACATCATTGGCATTACCTTGCCCTGGGTGCTTATCGTGCATGCCGCAAGCTTTTATTATTTTGGCCTGTATCGTGGCCTATGGCGCTTTGCCAGCCTGCCCGATCTGAGGCGCATTCTGCTGGCCGTGGGGCTGGCGGCTTTGATCGTGCCACTGCTGCTATTCCTGGTGCTGCGCCTGGTCGATGTGCCACGCTCAGTGCCAATTTTGCATCCCCTGTTTTTGGTCATGATCATGGGCGGGGCACGCTTTGCTTATCGTTCGTGGAAAGACGGTCATCTTTTGTCGTTCGGTGATTTGGGTGGCGAGCCGGTGTTAGTGCTGGGCGCAGGCAGCGCGGGCGAGCAACTGTTACGTGCACTGGCAGGTACGCAGCAGTGGCGGGTGGTGGGTTTTCTGGATGATGACAAAGAAAAGGTTGGCCGCCTGGTGCACGATGTGCCGGTGCTTGGCACACTGGCAGACATCGCCCGGGTAGCCGAACGGCACGGCGTGCGGCAAGTCATCATCGCCATGCCGCAGGTCAGCGCCAGCGTGCGCCGACACGTTACCGAACTGGCAGCTCAAGCGGGCCTGACAGTGCTCACTGTGCCGACTATGGACGACCTGCTCTCCGGCCGTGTTTCCGTCTCGCAAATTCGCCGGGTGGAGCTGGAAGATTTACTGGGCCGGGATTCCATCGCGCTCGACACAGACGGCCTCGCCCAGTGGCTGGGCGGGTGCGTGGTACTGATTACCGGGGCGGGCGGCTCCATCGGTGCTGAATTGTGCCGCCAGATTGCGCGTTTTAATCCGACGCGGCTGGTGTTTTTTGATCAGTCGGAATACACGCTATACCGCATCACACAGGAATTTTCCAGCCGCTTTCCGCAGCTTGCCGTAGCCGGCGTGATCGGCGATGTCAAAGACACGGAGCGACTGGCCGCAGTATTTGCCGAGCATCGCCCGCAGGTGGTATTTCATGCGGCGGCCTACAAACATGTGCCGCTCATGGAAAACCACAACGCATGGGAAGCGGTGAAAAACAACGTACTGGGCACCCTGAATGTGGCACGGGCGGCCATTGCCCATGACGTGCGCGAGTTTGTGCTGATCTCAACCGACAAGGCAGTAAATCCGGCCAATGTGATGGGCGCCAGCAAACGCCTGGCTGAGCTAGCTTGCCAGTGTTTACAACAAACAACCTCGGCAACGCGCTTTGTCATGGTGCGGTTTGGCAATGTGCTGGGCTCTTCCGGCAGTGTGATTCCGCATTTTCGGGCGCAGATCGCTCAAGGCGGGCCGGTAACAGTGACGCATCCAGAGATCATCCGCTATTTCATGCTGATCCCTGAAGCCGTGCAGCTGGTATTGCAGGCAGGACTGATAGCCAGCCACGCGGATACGGGCGGGCAGATTTTCGTGCTGGATATGGGTGGGCCGGTAAAGATTGTTGATCTGGCACGAGACATGATTCGGCTATCCGGCTTTACCGAAAACGATATCCACATTGAGTTCACCGGCTTGCGGCCCGGCGAAAAACTCTTTGAAGAATTGCTCGCCAATGATGAGGTCACCCTGCCAACGCCACACCCCAAATTGCGCATTGCCAAACCAGACAGCGCGCCCAATGGTGCCTGGCTGACAGATCTTGACACCTGGCTGGCAGCGCCGCTGCGCACAGAAACCGAAACCAAGGCAGGGCTCAAGGCGCGGGTTGCGGAATACCGTGAAGCAGTAACAATAGAAAAGGAAACGCCAGAAAAGAAAAAGCCCGACTGAGAACAGTCGGGCTTTAACGGTTTTGCATTGGTGGTGCAGTTTAACAAACTCTCGAACGGTTCTGTCATTGTATCGGGCAAACCCGCGCAGACTCCCGCGGGCCACTGGACGCATGGCAATCAGAAGTGGAAGCGACAAAATGGAGCGGACCTCAAGATATAAAAGACCGTTATCCAGGTGCCAGTTTCCTGGCAGAGAATCGGGTGATCTTCAACACCAAGGGGAACACTTATCGCTTGATGGTGAAAGCTAGATATCAGAACGTAATCGTATTGATCGAATGGGTTGGTACTCACGCCGAGTACGACAAGCAGAATTTTCGAGGGCGGCGTAAGTGACCAAAATTTTTGAGAGGGAGCGGGCTATGAAACAACAGGTTCGAGCAAGGAGGCGGAACTGGAATTCCTCGCGTTGGTGATTGAATCCTACGAGCGCAGCAAGGTTCAGCCAATAAGCCCGGATCCGATCGAGGCAATTCTGTTCCGTATGGATCAGCAGCAGCTGAGCAAGAAAGACTTGGTGCCCTATATTGGTTCTCTGTCCAAGGTGTCAGAAGTGATTTCACGGAAGCGGCCACTCAGTCTGTCGATGATCCGAAAGCTTCACATGGGTCTAAATATCCCGGCAGAGGTGCTCATCGGCGGCTCCGGGGATGAGGATGTCGATCTTTCATCAGAGCCCCAGTACAACTACTCCAAATTCCCACTGCAAGAAATGTGGGAGCGAGGCTACTTCGCCGATTTCACGGGTGGGATCAAGCAGGTCAAGGAGTATGCCGAAGATCTGGTGCGCAAGTTTATGCGGGGGGAGCTCGGGGATAGGGTGCGTCCAGCCCTTTTGCGGGCGCGATTACACCAAAGTGGTTCCCGTGTCATGGACGAGTATGCGCTACTGATTTGGCGCATTTGCGTCCTGAAGAAAGCTCGTAGCCTAAAGTTGACTACGCAATACAAGGACGGGACCATTACAGACGAGTGGCTGCGCGACTTAGCAAAGCTGTCCAGATTCGAGAAAGGGCCATCTTTGGCGCAAGAGTTTCTCGCGGACAACGGTATCGCGCTGGTCGTCGAACCGCACTACAAGAAGACCTATCTTGATGGGGCAGCCATGCTTGACGACAATTCCCCGATCGTCGCACTGACACTTCGGCACGACCGCATGGACAACTTCTGGTTCGCCCTGATGCACGAATTGGTACATGTGCAAAAGCACCTAAAGGCATCGCACATGTTTATCGCGGACAACCTCGACGACAAGACGCGGTCGAGCAAGGAAGAACATGAGGCCGATCAGGGGGCACGAGATGCGCTGATTCCCGCAATCGAATGGGAAAAATCAGCCGCAAAGATCACGCACTCGCCAGAAAATGCCATCGCGCTGGCCAACAAACTGCGGATTCACCCCGCCATCGTTGCCGGGCGCGTCCGTTACGAAACCGACAATTGGCGTTTGCTGAACGGCCTTCTAGGCGCTAAAGGTGAAGTACGGAAGAACTTTGATGATCAGCTCGGAGGGTCGCAGGCACACACGAGTTAACAGGATTTGGATTGGCCTATAAGTCAATCCAGATAGGTGGGGATCGCCTGGGTAGCTTGAACTACCCAGGCGAAAAACGATCTCCGAAGAGACCGCTGCCGTTAGACAGCTGCGAGTTTCGCTGATTTTCGGTCAGACCGCAAGGCCTGCCGAATGTCATAAGGAATCGGCCCCGTTTTGGCAAGTGCTCATTTACTAAAGGAGATTCACATGAGCAAAACGCTGAAGCCGGGTACTCCGGCACCGCTATCGGGTCAGTACCAAAATCCCAAAACCGGGAACGAGGTGACCAGCGTCCAGGGCAAGCCCCTGCCGCCGACACCACGCCCTGGTCAGGGGTATGTTTTGGTCGATCCGACCAAGCACGAGCGCTAAAGGCAAGTCCCGAGATACCCCGCCTCTTCTAGGGGCGGGGTACTCTTTTCCTGGGGCGCGACAGCCTATCCATGCATAGGTGATTGAAGCTTACGCCGCGATCTGGTGGCCATCGGACTCGTCGTCGGACTCGTAGTAGCTGTCGTCAATGCTGGCGCCGATATCAAGCTCCATGTTGTTCATGAGGCAAACCCTGCCCGCCTTCCAGACCCGAACAACCCCATTGACCAAAATGTTGTCGCCGCTGAAGGACTTGTCCAAATCCTGGTCCATTCCGACATTGCCCCCACTGGATGAACCCTTCAGCGGCTCTGGATCCTCAGTGGATTCGATGTAAGCTCCTTCGAAGTAGGCATTCGTTTCGGCGGCGGCGCTGGATCGGGGCGAGCAGCGCAGGCTATTTGAGTTCTCCGCGCACTGAGTTTGTCGGGTAAACTTCAAGCGTCACTGGGGAGTAGCCGGCCGTCAGATCTTTGGCGGTGCTTGCGTCAACATACTTGATCTCACTGATCATGGCGTAAGCGGTTTCCGACTTGGCAAGACCTTTGACCATGCAGCCTCCGGTTTGGCCGGGGAGGCGCGTGGTCAATTGTCTTTTTGCCCGGCCTGGGAACCTAAAAAATGGAAGCTCTGCTCACCTCAATGGGTGTTGTTGCCCTCGCCGAAATCGGCGACAAGACTCAACTCCTTGCTTTCGTGCTTGCCGCACGATTCAAAAAGCCCATCCCCATCATTGCCGCGATTCTTTGTGCGACCCTTGTCAATCATGGGCTCGCTGGCGCATTGGGTGCCTGGATTACGTCCATGCTTACTCCCGAGGTCCTTAGATGGGTTGTCGGAGTATCATTTCTTGGCATGGCCATTTGGACCATGATTCCCGACAAGATCGAAGAAGAAGAGACTCAAGTTGCGAAACACTTGGGTGTCTTCGGTGCCACGCTCGTGACCTTCTTTTTGGCGGAGATGGGCGATAAGACTCAGATTGCCACGGTGGCCATGGCAGCGCATTTTCCGAATCCCGCGATGGTCGTGATTGGCACCACACTTGGCATGCTGATCGCCGATGTGCCAGCGGTGTTTGTCGGGGACCGCTTCTCCAAGAAAATCTCCATGAAGCTTGTGCATTCCATCGCAGCAGCAATGTTCGCAGTGATGGGCGTCCTGGCCTTGTTACAGGTCGATACCTGGATCAAGTGATACTGAAGTTGTGCGGTTGTTTTGGGGGCCATGTGACCCCAGAACTTCCCTCTCCGACGCGCGTGCAAGTGGTTGACCTGGATCGCAGTCTGCGTGTGCCTGTACCGTCGAAGTTCTGCCCTGTTTTTCGAGAACAGAGAACAGAAGGGAATCGAAATGGCGGGAAACGACCAGAAATCGGGAGGGCGTTGTAGACTGGCCAGCGCACGCAGATCGGCCTCACACCCCGCGTAGCGTGGGGGAACGCCGAAAAAGGAAAGGGCAACCGAGAACGGTTGCCCTTGAATACTGGTGGCCGGGGACAGAATCGAACTGTCGACACACGGATTTTCAATCCGTTGCTCTACCGACTGAGCTACCCGGCCAATGAGGTTGGGTATTATAGGGGCTAGCTAGGCATTGCGTCAAAAATAACGAATGCTTTATCTTCATGGAGGAGAGAATGTATGAGAAATATACCGGCTGAACGGATTTTAGCCAATCCGAAATTTCACCATCTGGTGCGCACGCGCAATCGTTACGCCCTCGTGATGACCTTGCTGGTGGTGGTTATTTATTTTGGCTACATCTTGCTGGTGGCATTTGATAAGCCATTTCTGGCACAAAAACTAGGGGCTGGGTGGGTGACTTCCCTCGGCATTCCACTGGGTTTGGGTGTGATTGTTTTGACTATCCTCATTACCGCCTTCTATGTGCATGTGGCTAATACGCGGTTTGACGCCATGGCAGCTGAACTCCTACGGGAGGCTGCCGAATGAACATGCTCAAGATGCCATGGCTTTTAATATTGTTTTTCAACGCAAACCATGCCCTTGCCGCCGGGGTGGATGTAGGTCAGGTGCAAAAACAAGCCACTAACTGGACGGCGATTGCCATGTTCATCGGTTTTATTCTCATCACATTGGCGATTACCAGATGGGCCGCAAAAAAAACCCGCACAGCCGCTGATTTTTATACTGCTGGAGGCAACATCACGGGGTTTCAGAACGGGCTGGCCATCGCGGGGGACTACATGTCGGCAGCTTCTTTTCTGGGCATTTCAGGCCTGGTGTTTGCCAGTGGTTTTGACGGGCTGATTTTTTCGATCGGCTGGTTGGTAGGGTGGCCTGTACTCACTTTCTTGATGGCCGAACGGTTGCGCAATCTAGGCAGGTTTACATTTGCCGATGTTGCCGGCTACCGCTTTTCGCAAACGCCCATTCGTATTTTTGCGGCCTGCGGCTCGCTCGTGGTGGTACTGTTTTACATGATTGCGCAAATGGTCGGCGCCGGGCAGTTGATCAAGCTGCTGTTTGGTCTTGATTACTTCGTCGCAGTCCTCTCCGTAGGCGGGTTGATGATGTCTTACGTACTGTTTGGCGGCATGACGGCAACCACTTGGGTACAAATCATTAAAGCAGTGTTGTTGCTCGTTGGTGCATCGTTCATGGCATTCGCAGTGTTGTGGCAATTTCATTTCAGCCCTGAGGCGCTATTTGCCAAAGCCGTTGAAGTGCATGCCAAAAAGGATGCCATCATGGCACCCGGCGGGCTGATTAAAGACCCCCTATCAGCTGTATCGGTAGGCATGGCGTTGATGTTTGGCACAGCGGGTTTGCCACATATCCTGATGCGCTTTTTTACTGTGCCATCAGCAAAAGAAGCGCGTAAATCTGTTGCCTGGGCGACCACCTGGATTGGTTATTTTTACATCCTGACTTTCATTATCGGCTTTGGTGCCATTGTGTTGTTAACGCAAAACCCGTTGGCTTATTTTGTCGATGGCGACATCACCAAAGGTTTGCAAGGCGGTGGCAACATGGCGGCCGTGCATTTAGCCAATGCGGTTGGCGGCAATGTATTTCTGGGTTTTATTTCGGCCGTGGCGTTTGCCACAATCCTCGCCGTGGTGTCGGGGCTGACACTCTCCGGTGCTTCGGCAGTAGCCCATGATCTTTACGCCACCGTCATTAAAAAAGGCAAGGCTGATAGCTGGGCCGAGTTGCGTGTCTCGAAAATCACCACGCTTTGTCTTGGCGTCGTTGCCATTTTGCTGGGCATTGCATTTGAAAAACAAAACGTGGCATTTATGGTGATGCTGGCTTTTGCGGTAGCCTGTTCAGCCAATTTTCCGGTGTTATTCATGTCGGTGCTGTGGAAAAATTGCACGACACGTGGCGCGGTAACAGGCGGATTTGTGGGTTTGATACTGTCTGTCACCTTGACGATACTCTCACCCGCTGTGTGGGAAAAAGTGCTCGGCTACCCCGAAGGGTCCGCCTGGTTTCCTTATGCCTCGCCTGCGCTATTCTCGATGACTGCGGCCTTTGTCACCATCTGGCTGGTATCGCTGACTGATCACAGCCCACAGGCACAGCGCGAGCGCGCTTTGTTCGATGCGCAACAGATACGTTCAGAAACAGGGCTGGGTGCATCCAGTACATCAGTGCACTAAAAGTCGGCACCCCAAGGGGACTTCCTGCGGGGCGCGTTCGTGAGACGACGAGCAAATAAAAAAGCCGACCCTGTCGGGCCGGCTCAATGTGGGGTATTCCCCTTCTCCTCCCCCAGCTTTTTTCGGTCGGCTGATAGCTGTACTATTTATCACCGCCCGTTTTTACTTTGGGTTTTACTACCGATATCGGCACGATGTTGCCGAAAAATTGTTGCCAAAAAACCAGGGTACTTTGATCAAAAATAATTTGTAATAATTAGTAACAACCAAAGTACGAGGCGCGAATATACCTGCTTTTCTCTGAAAAGAGAAAAACCCGGCACTTGCATAAAAGCAAGGCCGGGTTTTTCTTAAAACAAAGGCTACCGGGTAAAAACGTTTGTCGTTTGATTTTACCCGATGAAAAAACGGGAAATTACATTCCCATACCTTCCATGCCACCCATACCGCCCATGCCACCCATGCCACCACCCATGCCACCCGCTGCTGGCTTATCTTCCACCAACTCGGACACCATGCAGTCAGTAGTCAGCATCAAGCCAGCAATTGATGCGGCATTTTGCAGCGCGGTACGCGTTACCTTGGTTGGATCCAACACGCCCATTTTGACCATGTCGCCATATTCGCCGGTGGAAGCGTTGTAGCCAAAATTGCCTTTGCCTTCGAGAACTTTGTTGATAACAACAGAAGGCTCATCACCTGCATTGGCAGCAATTTCACGCAGCGGTTGTTCAATGGCACGCAGCACGATCTTGATGCCGGCATCTTGCTCGTGGTTGTCGCCTTTGACGGAAACAGAAGCACGCGCACGCAGCAACGCCACACCGCCGCCAGCCACGATGCCTTCTTCAACGGCAGCACGGGTTGCGTGCAACGCATCTTCGACGCGGGCTTTTTTCTCTTTCATTTCCACTTCGGTAGCAGCGCCGACTTTGATCAGCGCAACACCACCGGCCAGCTTGGCAACACGTTCTTGCAGCTTTTCCTTGTCGTAGTCGCTGGTGGCTTCTTCGATCTGGACCCGAACTTGCGCCACGCGGGCTTTGATTGTGTCTTCTTTGCCAGCGCCATCAATGATGGTGGTGTTTTCTTTAGCCACTTCAACTTTCTTGGCTTGGCCCATCTCGGCCAAGGTTGCTTTTTCCAGCGTCAGGCCCACTTCTTCGGCGATGACTGTGCCGCCAGTCAAAACGGCGATGTCTTCGAGCATGGCCTTGCGACGATCACCAAAGCCCGGGGCTTTGACAGCAACAGTCTTCAAGATGCCACGGATGTTGTTCACTACCAGCGTCGCCAAGGCTTCGCCATCAACATCTTCAGCAATGATCAGCAGGGGACGGCCGGCCTTGGCCACTTGCTCGAGCAAAGGCAGAAGATCGCGGATATTGGAGATTTTTTTGTCATGCAACAGGACAAAAGGATTATCCAGAATCGCGATTTGCTTGTCCGGATTGTTGATGAAGTAGGGTGACAGGTAGCCACGGTCGAACTGCATGCCTTCGACCACTTCAAGTTCGTTTTGCAATGATTTGCCGTCTTCAACGGTGATCACGCCTTCTTTGCCCACTTTGTCCATCGCATCGGCGATGATCTTGCCGATATCAGGATCCGAGTTAGCCGAAATGGAACCCACCTGGGCGATTTCGTTGGTTGTGGTGCAGGGCTTGGAAATTTTCTTCAGCTCTTCGATCAGGGCGATAACTGCCTTGTCGATGCCGCGTTTCAAATCCATCGGGTTCATGCCAGCGGCGACAAACTTCATGCCTTCGCGGACAATCGATTGTGCCAGCACGGTGGCGGTGGTAGTGCCATCACCGGCGATGTCAGAAGTCTTGGAAGCCACTTCCTTGACCATTTGCGCGCCCATGTTTTCGAACTTGTCTTTCAGTTCGATTTCCTTGGCGACAGAAACACCGTCCTTGGTCACGGTGGGGGAACCGTAGGAGCGATCAAGAACCACATTACGACCTTTGGGGCCGAGTGTTACTTTAACAGCGTCAGCCAGAATGTTGACACCACGAACCATGCGTTGACGAGCGGAGTCGCCAAATAGAACTTCTTTTGCAGCCATTATGTATCTCCTTGAATTCTTGAATGGTTAAGGCAATCAGGCTTCAACGACGCCCATGATGTCTTCTTCACGCATGACGAGCAATTCCTCGCCATCGACCTTAACGGCCTGACCTGAGTATTTGCCGAACAGCACACGCTCACCGACCTTTAACGACATGGGGCGAACTTTGCCGTCTTCCTGGATTTTTCCGTTACCGACGGCCACTACTTGGCCTTGATCAGGTTTTTCGGCAGCGGCATCAGGAATAACGATACCGGAGGCAGTTTTACGCTCTTCTTCGAGACGCTTGACGATCACACGATCATGCAAG
Organism: Rugosibacter sp.; assembly: GCA_004322535.1. Lineage (GTDB taxonomy): Bacteria > Pseudomonadota > Gammaproteobacteria > Burkholderiales > Rhodocyclaceae > Rugosibacter. Next base: position 9,922 of record SCUZ01000048.1, on the reverse strand, counting down.
GGACGGATTTTCATTAAAAATCTCCTTAAATTTAGTCAATGAGGGTGCAGAGCGATGCCCTGCGGAAAAGCTGGAATGGGGTGAAACGATTAGCACTCTATCCAAGCGAGTGCTAATGATAAGGGCTCAAGTTGGATATTTCAAGGGCCTCTAATAAATCAAGGCAGCATTTAAGCAATCACGTCCTTGAAAATATCCCTTGATTCAACGTCCTGTGATGTGCAAAGTCACCTCGCCAATACTGCTGAACCGGGTTTCTGCCACATCACCCGGAACCAGCGGAAACTGACGGGTAAACGAGCCACTCATGACATATTGCCCCGCTTCCAGGCCGCGATCAAACTCAGCCAGCTTGTTGGCCAGCCAAGCGAGTGAAGCGTAGGGATTGCCCATGACGGCATCCCCCTTTGCCTTTGCAACCTCAACCCCATTATGGCGAACAGTGCATTCAATCGCGGCGAGATCAGCGGTTGCCTTTAGCGGAACCTGAGGGCCAACCACAAAAGCACGCTGCTGAACGTTATCGGCCACGGCAACGGCAAGCTGCGCCGTGAAGTCTCCCCGGTTTTCCACCAGCTCCATGGCTGGGTGGCAAGAGTCCACGGCTACCTGTGCCGCAGCCACATCAACCCCGGGGCCGCGCAGGGGTTTGCCCAGACGCAGGCAAAGCTCATTCTCAAACCCCGCGCCTTGCCAATCGGCCAGATTGATTTCAGCACCGCTTTGCAGTCGGCCACTTTCCAGCAAGTAGCCAAACACCGGCTCATGCACGCGAAACTGTTCACGGATCGCCGCCGCAGTCAGGCCGACCTTCCAGCCAATATGCCGCTCACCTGCGGCAAGAGATTTGTCCAGCAGGCCAAGCTGTACACAGCAGGCTTGATCCAGCGTAAGCCGATCAAACCACTGCGACGGGTAAAAAACGCCTTGCGCACGCATGGCCCAAAAATCGTCGACGATAGCTTGTATGTCCATGATTGCCTCACAAAACAGAACGCAATTGGCCACCTTCCACGGGAATACTCAACCCGGTGAGAAAGCCCGCTCGCTCGGACGCAAGAAATGCCACCAGATCAGCCATTTCCTGGGGTTGTCCGAGTCGTTTCATCGGCACGCGCTCGGCACGCACATCTAATTCCGCGGCTGGATCCCGCCCGAAATGCTGCGCCTGCATGTGCGCCACTTGCGCCAGGCGCTCGGTGTGAATCGAGCCAGGCAATACGTTATTCACCGTGATGCCTTCTGCGGCAACTTGTTCGGCCAGATACCGCGCATAAGCCACCACGCCCAGCCTCGAGGTGGAGGAGAGCACCAGGTTGTCTTCAATTTGTCGTACCGACAATGCCAGCATATTGATGATGCGCCCGTAGCCATGCACCCGCATCACGGGCACCGCATGGCGACACAGGCGCACCACGTTCATGAAATTTTGCTGGTAAGCGAGAAGATACTGCTCGTCAGCAAGATCCAGCGGCTGTCCCGACGGTGGCCCACCGGTATTGGTCACCAGCACATCCAGCCGATCCCAGCGCGCATATGCGGCTTTAACAACAGCCTCCGCGCTATCGGGTTGCGTCAGATCCACCGCCAAGCTGGCAAGTTTTGCCTCAGGGTATTGCTGCAGAATGGCCGCTTCTGCTTTTGCCAAACTTTCTGCGTTACGCGCGACCAGCAAAACTCGCGCACCCTCCCTGGCCAATCCAAAGGCAATCGCCTGTCCCATCCCCTGGCTTGCGCCGCAGACGATCGCCACTCGACCTTTAAGCCCCAGCTCCATGTATTCCCCCTTGTTTTTTAAATCGTTACTATTGATCAGGCATAGTCGCCTGTTCTCTTTTCACAAGAACGGGATGCTATCCTCGAACCCTGATCTGTTCAAGGATAATCCGCCTATCCCAGCTGATGAAAACCATGGTTTTTCTGTTCCCCCTGCGACAACTCATCTGTGCCTGGCTGTTATGCTGGGCCGGCGTGGTCACTGCTGGCGAGCTCCCTCTATCCGTTGCCCAAGCCCTCAAAACTGCAGGAATTCCCCGGTCAGCCGTCTCTGTCGTGGTTCAAGCGGTGGACTCTCGACGGCCCGTGTGGGCGATGAACGCCGATAACGCCATGAACCCCGCATCCACCATGAAACTGCTCACCACCTTTTCTGCGCTGGATATCCTCGGCCCGGCTTACACGTGGCAAACACAGGCATTTATCAATGGATCGCTGGAGAATGGCGTGCTCAAGGGTGATCTTTTTTTGCAGGGCAGCGGCGACCCCCAATTAACCTATGAGCATTTTGCGCACTGGCTGCGCGAGATGCGACAGCGCGGGCTGCGTGAAATACGCGGCGACCTGGTGCTGGATCGTCATTTTTTTGCACTGGCGGCAAGCGATGCGGGACAGTTCGATCAGGAAATCATGCGCCCCTACAATGTGTTGCCTGACGCCTTGCTGATCAATTTCAATGCCATCAGCGTGCAATTGTTGCCGCAGGCGGGACAGGCACCCAGGCTAGCCATTGAGCCCCCACTGGGCAATCTGGAGCTTGTGAATCAACTGCGCAGTGAGGATCATGCCGAATGCGGCGATTGGCGCGAGAACTTGCGCGCGGAGGTATTCCCGTCAGGTGCCGTTGATCGGTTGGTCTTGAGCGGTGCTTATCCGCTAGCCTGCGGTGAGCAGCGCTGGAACATTGCACTGGCCGATCATTCCCGTTTCGTGCTGGGCGTTTTCCGTTCATTGTGGGCCGAACTTGGTGGCAAATTCGGTGACAATGGCGATGAGAACTTCAACGACAACATGCGGGAAGGCATCGTGCCGCCGGATGCCCGTTTATTCGCCGTATCACCATCGCCGACTTTAGGTGAAATCGTGCGTGACATGAACAAGTACAGCAATAACGTCATGGCGCGGCAGATATTTCTCACGCTGGGACTAGAGGCGGGGCATCGTCCTGCACGACTTGAAGACGGCGCCGCCGCCATACAAGCCTGGCTTATGCGTCGGGGCCTGAAGATGCCCGAACTGGTGCTGGAAAACGGCGCTGGTCTCTCACGCCAAGAACGTATTTCGGCCGCCAGCCTTGGGCGCCTGCTGCAGGCCGCCTGGCGCAGCGCCGTGATGCCCGAGTTTATGGCCTCCCTGCCGATTGCCGGCAACGATGGCACGATGAAAAAACGCGTGCAAGGCCAAGGGGTAGCCGGACAAGCGCATGTTAAAACCGGCACACTCGACGGCGTGAAAAGCATGGCTGGCTACGTGCTGGATCAACATGGCCGCCGCTGGATCGTGGTCTGCCTTGTGAATCACCCGCGCGCGGCGCTTGCCGGTCCGGCAATGGATGCGCTACTGCAAACCGTGTGGGAACACGGCGGCTGAGCGCAGATGGTAAACCCAGTGAAAAAACAGCAAGAAAAAGCCGGCGCTCTTGCCCCATGCCCCTGCGGCAGGCACGCCACTTACGCCGCGTGCTGTGGCCGCTTTCACACCGGAGCCGTAGCACCCGATGCAGAGTCGCTCATGCGTTCGCGCTACACCGCCTATATGCTAAATAACGAGGTGTATCTGCTGGCAACCTGGCACGCATCAACACGGCCTGCGCCACTGAATTTGACAGCACACCCTACGCAATGGCTGGGGCTGGAAGTGAAAAAACACAACACCACAGGCGATTCAGCCAGCGTCGAATTCGTCGCCCGTTACCGCATCAGTGGCCGCGCGGTGCGCCTGCATGAAACCAGCCGCTTTGTGCACGAAGAGGGCTGCTGGTATTACGTCGATGGCGTGGTCGATTGAAGCAGTCGTTCAATATCGCCATTTAGTTCTGCAGGCCTGGTCGTCGAGGCATAGCGCTCGACAACCTGACCTTTGTCATCCACCAGAAACTTGGTGAAGTTCCACTTGATGGCTTCACTACCCAAAATGCCGGGTGCAGATTTCTTGAGATGCTGCCATAAGGGATGTGCACTATCACCATTCACTTTCACCTTGGCAAAGAGCGGGAACGTCACGTCATATGTACTGCTGCAAAAAGCGCCAATCGCCGCTTCATCATCCGGCTCCTGACTGCCAAACTGGTTGCAGGGAAAACCCAGCACCACCAAACCCTGCTCGCGATACTGGCGCCATAGCGCCTCAAGCCCCGCATATTGCGGCGTAAAACCACAGCGACTGGCGACATTGACAATCAGCAACACCCGACCTTGATATTCGCTCAGCGAGTGTTGTACGCCATGAATATCCAGCGCGGTGAATTCACTCAATGTGCCCACTATTTCTCCAGGTTGATGTCAGCCGCATAACGCTGCAAGTCTTCCAGTCGAACAATCTCGAGCGCAGCGATTGAGGTCGCCTCCAAAACTACCTGTGGTGCTTTTCCCGCGCGCAACGCTTCTTGCCAGCGCGCAGAACATAAACACCAGCGGTCGCCCGGCTTCAAACCAGGAAACTCAAACTCGGGCCGTGGCGTGGAAAGATCATTACCTTGCGCAGCTGAAAAAGCCAGAAAATCTGCCGTCATCACGGTGCAGACGCCATGGTTGCCTACGTCTTCATCCGTCACCTGGCAACAGCCCGTGCGCAGAAACCCCGTCATGGGATCAGTGCTGCATTCTCGCAGCACGCCCCCGAGAACATTTTTTGCCAGATCTTGCATCAGAAAAACCTCAGTTATACCTACTTGTTTCAAAGTCCTGCATCGGCACGCAGCGCGGCTGCCTTGCAAAACATTTTGCCTTCGGCCGCCGCTACGGGCCTAACTATTTGCTGCGCTCGCGTTAGCCTACGACGAAATACCGATAAAGCCCTACGGGCCGGGCTATAACCCGGCATCCGCGCGAAGCGCGGCTGCTTTATCGATATTTTCCCACGTGAATTCGGGTTCATCGCGTCCAAAGTGGCCATAAGCAGCAGTTTTTTCATAGATAGGCCGCAACAAATTCAGCATCGTGACGATACCTTTGGGGCGCAGATCAAAGTGACGCTGTACCAGCTCGGCTATTTTTTCATCAGCAATCTTGCCCGTGCCTTGTGTCGTCACCCACACCGAAGTGGGCTGCGCCACACCAATCGCATAAGAAATCTGCACCAGGCATTTATCCGCCAATCCAGCGGCCACAATGTTCTTGGCGACATAACGACCCGCATATGCGGCTGAACGATCAACCTTTGAGGGATCTTTCCCGGAGAAGGCACCGCCACCGTGGGGGGCTGCGCCACCGTAGGTGTCCACAATGATTTTGCGGCCTGTCAAACCACAGTCACCTTGCGGACCGCCAATCACAAACCTGCCCGTGGGATTCACCAGATACTTGATTTCACCCTTGATCAATTCCTTGGGCAGCATCGGCTTGATAATGTCTTCGATCACCGCTTCACGAATTTGCGGCAGCTCGATATCCGGTGAATGCTGTGTGGACAGCACCACGGTATCAATCGAATGCGCGCGACCGTTTTCATAGCGAATGGTTACCTGCGATTTTGCGTCCGGACGCAGCCAGGGCAAACGTCCATCTCGACGCAATTGTGACTGCCGCTCCACCAGACGGTGCGACAAGTAAATAGGCAGTGGCATCAGCGAGGTGGTTTCATTACATGCATAACCAAACATCAAGCCTTGATCGCCCGCGCCTTGATTGAGATCATCGTCATAGGCTTTATTCACGCCTTGGGCAATATCGGGCGACTGCTTGTCGTAAGCCACCAGGACAGCGCAGCCCTTGTAATCAATGCCGGATTCGGTATTGTCGTAACCGATGCGCTTTAACGTATCGCGTGCCACATTGATGTAATCGACATTAGCTTTGGTCGTAATTTCACCGGCCAAAACAACCAGGCCGGTGTTGCATAAGGTTTCAGCCGCAACGCGGGAGTGGGGATCTTGCGCCAGAATGGCATCAAGGATGGCGTCTGAAATCTGGTCAGCGACCTTGTCGGGATGACCTTCGGAAACGGATTCTGACGTGAAAAAATAAGCCTGACTCATGGGTTTGCTCCTAACAAAATGCCCCGCGATACCGGCGAGGCAAGCTCCTGGGGCATGAGCAAGCGACGCTTTAGCGAAATTTATTTTCCAGCCCAAGCTTTTTATACCCAGACTTTCTCCGCCTCGCAAGTTGTCATTTAACCCAGCGGAAGATAGTGCGTTGTTGCAAACTGGGCTTCATTGTAGTCCAGTCAGCCACAAATACAAAAGGTTTGCCACACTTACCGTAGCAGGGCAAAAGAGATAATTCGCCGATTATTCGCCGATAATTCGTCTTTGGTATTCCTTCCCGGTTGCTTGTCATGTCATTGCTATTTCGCCTGCTGGCCTATGTGCCGCTACCTCTACTCCATAATCTGGGCGCGCTGCTCGGCTGGCTGACTTGGCTATCCTCACCCACCTATCGCCGCCATCTGGCCGAAAATCTGGCTTTGGCAAATCTCACCGACATCAAAAAAGACGCCATTGCCGAGGCGGGCAAAGCCCTGTTGGAATTACCCAAAATCTGGTTGCGTCCGCAGGCAGAAGTGGTTGGTCAAATAGCCAGGGTTTCGGGCTGGGATTTGGTTGAAGTGGCAGCAAGCGCAGGCCGGGGAATACTATTTTTAACGCCCCACCTGGGCTGCTTTGAAATCACTGCGCAATACATTGCGGCACAAAAGCCGATTACCGTCATGTTTCGCCAACCCAAACAAGCCTGGCTTGGCCCGTTGATTGCTCAAGGCCGCGGGGGTAATTTCAATCTTGCCCCGGCCGATATGTCCGGCGTACGCATCATACTCAAGGCATTAAAACAGGGCAAAGCCGTGGGCATGCTGCCCGATCAGGTACCCGGCATGGGCGAAGGCGTGTGGGTGCCATTTTTTGGCCAGCCGGCTTACACCATGACATTGGCCGCACGACTGGCCGAAACAGGGGCCACGGTGATACTCACGTATGCCGAACGCTTGCCCTATGGCGCAGGGTATAACCTTTATTTCCTTCCCCTGTCGCAGCCGTTGCAAGGCGATCTCGTACACCGTGCAGCACAACTCAACACTGAACTAGAAGCCCTGATCCGCCAATGTCCGGCGCAATATCTGTGGGGCTACAACCGCTACAAGGTTCCCCCCGGAGTGAGCCGCCCATGACGCATCTGTTGCTGGCGATAATGTGGCTGCTGCACTGGTTGCCTTTGCCCTTGCTCTCGCGCCTGGGACGTGGATTGGGCTGGCTGCTGTATGCTTTTGTGCGCGAGCGGCGGCACATCACGCTCACCAATCTGGGGCTGTGCTTTCCTCAATTATCAGCCGCTGAAAAGTCGGCGCTGGCAAGACGGCACTTTGCCTATTTTGGACGCAACATGCTCGAGCTGGGGCTGTGGTGGTGGGCTTCTGCCGCCCGCATTCGCCGCCTGGTCAAGGTCACACATGGCGAACGTTTAGCCGCCTGTCATGGTCGGCCGGTGATATTGTTTGCGCCACATTTTGTGGGCCTGGATGCGGGCTGGATTCGGCTGGCCATGGATCACGCCATGGTGACCATCTATGCGCGAGCAAAAAATCGCACCTTCGATGCCGCATTGCGTCGCGGGCGTTTGCGGTTTGGCAAAACCACGCTGTTTTCGCGCCAGCAGGGGGTCAAGTCGGTCATCCGGCCAATGCGCGAAGGGCGACCTTTTTACTATCTGCCCGATATGGATTATGGCGCCAAAGACGCCGTGTTCGTGCCTTTTTTTGGCGTACCTGCCGCCACCATTACCGGCCTGTCACGGCTGGCAAAACTCACCGGCGCAACAGTCATTCCGATCATCACGCGCATGGTGGGAAACCACTATGAAATAGAAGTTGGCGAGCCATGGACTGACTTTCCTGCAGCCAATCCCGCCGACGCAGTCACGGATAATGTCGTGGCTGATACGCGACGCATGAATGCGTTTTTGGAAACAGAAATCCTGCGCTCGCCAGCGCAATATTACTGGCTGCACAAACGCTTCAAAACCCGCCCGCCGGGCGAGGCAGGGTTTTATGGATCAGCCCGAAATTAACTCAAGCACGTTTGCTTAGCCTGCTCAATTCGACCGATTACGCAACGCTATCTCGACTACCATCTATCACATGAAAATTCGCTTTACCAAAATGCAGGGCGCGGGCAATGACTTTGTCGTGCTGGATGCCATCCGGCAGACGCTTGCGCTGACTACACCGCAGATACGATTTATCGCCGATCGCCATTTTGGCATTGGCTGCGATCAAATTCTGGTGGTTGAAAAAACCACCCTGCCCGATGTCGATTTTCGTTATCGCATTTTCAATGCGGATGGTGGCGAGGTAGAGCAATGCGGCAACGGCGCGCGATGCTTTGTGCGCTTCGTGCACGAACAGGGATTAACCACCCAGCGGCAGATTCGCGTGGAAACACTGTCGGGAATCATTTCTCCGCAACTCGAAGCCACGGGGGAAGTCACCGTCGATATGGGTCAGCCGCGTTTTTTGCCAGCGGAAATTCCATTTATCAGCGAGAGCGATGCCCTTGTGCAAACGCTTGTTGTCGGCGATACATCCGTTGATATCAGTGTCGTCTCGATGGGCAACCCGCATGCGGTGCAGGTAGTGGCTGACATTGATACCGCACCGGTAGCCCAATTGGGGCCATTGATTGAATCCCACGTGCGTTTTCCACGCCGCGTGAATGCCGGCTTCATGCAGGTGCTGGATGTGCACACGGTGCGCTTGCGCGTGTATGAGCGGGGCGCAGGCGAAACCCTGGCCTGCGGCACAGGCGCTTGCGCTGCGGTCGTGGCGGGCATACGTCGCCAACTGCTGACTTCCCCCGTGCGCGTCATCACGCGCGGGGGAGAGTTAACGATCGCCTGGAATGGCGCCGATTCTGTTTTGCTAACCGGCCCGGCGACAACTGTTTTTACTGGTGAAATTGATCTACCTGAGGACTCTAAATAAATGAACAATTCGATGAACGCCGAAATCAACGCTGAAGAAGTTGCACGCTATTTGCATAATCATCCTGAGTTTTTTGATGCGTATACCGATGTATTAGCGCTCATGACTTTGCCCGACCCGCATACCGGACGCGCCATTTCCATCACCGAAAAACAACTCTTCACGCTACGCGACAAAGTGCGCACGCTGGAAGCCAAGCTCGCCGAGCTCATCACTTTTGGCAACGAAAACGATGCCATCTTGAACAAGGTACACGCCTTGGCCGTGGCGTTGATTGCTGCGCAGGACGAAGCCACGCTGATGTATATGATTGACGCCCATTTGCGGGGGGCGTTTTCTGTGCCACACGTGGCCCTGCGCGTATGGAACCTGCCCGGCAGTTCATTGGAAGCGGGAACAGAGACCACCCAGGCCTTTGCCGCAAGTTTGAAAATACCACTCTGCGGACCTGCTGCCGAACAAGAATCCGTCACCTGGTTTGGCGAAGCGGCTGCGCATTTGCGGTCAATGGCGCAAGTGCCACTATCCGATGCGCACGGTACCTGTTTTGGTCTGCTGGTGATGGCCAGCGAAGAAGCGCACCGCTTTTACCCCACGCTGGGTACGCTGTATCTGGAGCGCATTGGCGAGATGATCGCCGCTGCGCTACAGCGCATCCTGGACACCACACCTGCAGCGTAGCCAGAAGATAATACCTGACGAAATGCACCCCATCGCTGAACAGTTTTTGTCGGAACTGGCCATTCAACGGCGCGCCAGCCGACACACGCTGGATGCGTATCGCCGTGATCTTTTTCGCCTTAACCAGCTAGCACTTGAAGTTACCCCAAACAGTTCGCCAGACAAACTCACCACCACACAATTGCGGCGTGGCCTGATGCAGTTGCACGCACAGAATCTGGCCCCGCGCTCCATTGCGCGCACACTCTCGGCATGGCGCAGTTTTTACGTCTGGCTTGCACGACGCGGTGCAATTGCACACAACCCGGCAGAACCGCTCAAAGCGCCCAAG
>SCUZ01000047.1 GCA_004322535.1 Rugosibacter sp. | reverse complement strand
AAGGCGTGTTTCAAAATGCCTCGCATGGATGAGTGTTCTGTTGCTTTCCCTTTCCCTCCCGGCACATGCTGAAAAAATAAATATCGCTGCGGCAGCCGATCTCAAATTCGCGCTGGATGAAATAATCGCCGCATTCCCGCTGAACCCGAGTGCAGATGAGGTGGTGGTGACGTATGGTTCCTCCGGAAAGTTCTTTACGCAGATTCAGCAGGGCGCGCCGTTTGACCTTTATTTTTCTGCGGACATTGCCTTGCCGCGCACGTTGGCAAAAAACGGGTTTGCAGCATCGGATGTCACGCCCTATGCGGTGGGTCGCCTGGTGTTATGGAGTCCTCATCTCGACGCCACAAAGATGACGCTGGCCAGCTTGACGGACCCGCAAATTACGCGCATTGCCATCGCCAATCCGCAGCATGCACCCTATGGTCAGCGGGCGGAAGAAGCGCTGCGTGCCGCAGGGGTGTGGCTGCAGATCGTGCCTAAGCTGGTGTATGGCGAGAACATCGCACAGGCTGCGCAATTTGCGCAGACGGGCAATGCGCAGGTGGGGCTGATTGCCTTATCTCTGGCGCTCAGTCCGCCGCTCGCAAAGCAAGGCAGTTATTGGCTCATACCCGATACTCTGCACCAACCGCTGGAGCAGGGTTTCATCATTACCCGGCACGCGGCGAACAATGCCTTGGCTCGCCGCTTTGCCGATTACCTGCGTACGCCCGCCGCGTGCGCCGTACTGGTTCGCTATGGCTTTGCGCTGCCTGGCGAAGCGGTTGTCAAATAGGAAAGGCGGCATGTTTCTAACTCCCGGTGATCTCGAAGCGCTGTGGCTGACGGCCCGGCTGGCGGCGTGTGTCACGCTGATTTTATTGGTGCTCGGCACACCCATCGCCTGGTGGCTGGCGCGCAGTGAAGGGTGGTGGAAAGGCCCGACCACCGCGGTGGTCGCCTTGCCGCTGGTTCTGCCGCCGTCAGTACTGGGGTTTTATTTGCTCTTGGCCATGGGGCCGCAGGGTGTGGTGGGACAATTCACTCAGGCGCTGGGCATCACGGCTTTGCCCTTTACATTTTGGGGGCTGGTGGTGGCTTCGGTGTGTTACTCGCTGCCCTTTATGGTGCAACCTCTGCAAGCCGCATTTGAATCGCTGGGCGAACGTCCGCTAGAAGTGGCAGCCACCTTGCGCGCTTCACCGCTGGATGCTTTTTTTAGTGTCGCTGTACCCTTGGCGCGCCCCGGATTTATCACCGCGATGGTGCTTACCTTTGCGCATACCGTGGGCGAGTTTGGTGTGGTGCTCATGATCGGCGGCAACCTGCCCGGTGTGACGCGCGTGGCTTCGGTACAAATCTATGATCATGTGGAAGCGCTGGACTACCTGCAAGCGCATCGCCTGGCCGCCGTGATGCTGTTGTTTTCCTTTTTCGTCTTGTTAGCGCTTTACACCAGGCGCCGCCCGCAAAAAATAAGGGGCGTGACATGAGCGGCATTCAGGCAAAATTTCAACTCAACTGGCCGGGCTTCTCGCTGGATGTTGATCTGGCTTTGCCCGCGCGTGGCATCACCGCTTTGTTTGGCCCCTCTGGCTCGGGCAAGACCACACTCTTGCGTTGCATTGCCGGCCTTGAAAAAACGGCGCAGGGACGACTGTTGGTGGATGGCGAGGTCTGGCAAGACAATACCCGCTGCGTGCCTGTGCATCAGCGTCCGCTAGGTTATGTGTTTCAAGAAGCGAGCCTGTTTGCGCATCTTACCGTGCTCGGCAATCTGCGCTATGGCACTAGGCGTGTAGCTGATAAAGGCAGCGTAGCACTGGATAGTGCCATTGAGCTGCTTGGCATAAAAACCTTGCTTGATCGCCTGCCTGACAAGCTCTCCGGTGGTGAGCGGCAGCGTGTCGCCATTGCCCGTGCGTTGGCGTTGAGCCCGCGCCTGCTGTTGATGGATGAGCCGCTGGCTGCGCTCGATTACCCGCGCAAACAGGAAATCATGCCCTACCTGCAACAACTGCATCGCGCACTCGATATCCCCGTGCTGTATGTCAGCCATGCGGCGGATGAAGTGGCGCGGCTGGCAGATTATCTGGTGGTCATTGACAATGGACGCGTGCGCGCCCAAGGCTCCTTGGCAGAAACCCTCACCCGATTGGATTTTCCCCTGCCACTGGGGGACGATGTCGGCACGATACTGGACGCCACTGTGGGCGACATTGACGTAGCCTGGCATCTGGCGCGAGTCGATTTTCCCGGCGGGAGCCTATGGACACCCGACCCTGCCTTGCCCGTCGGCTGCGCCGTGCGCGTGCGCGTGCTGGCGCGCGATGTGAGCCTGGCCACTATGCCTCCCGAGCAAAGCAGCATTCAAAATGTATTGTGCGGACGGGTGGACGCCATTGCCGATGATGCTCACCCCGGGCTATTGCTGGTGCGCATTCAGGCGGGCCCCAGCCAGTTACTGGCGCGCATAACCCGCCGCGCTGCTGCAACGCTGCACATAAACATCGGGCAAACCGTCTGGATGCAGGTGAAGACAGTTGCGCTGATGGCGTAGTGCGGTGGTATGTGTTACTTATGTGCTGAAAAACAATATGTATCATTAATCGCCGTCTCATCAGCGTCGATTTTTTGGTGTGCAAATGAGAGGCCATGTCTGGCATCCGAATACGCGGCCGTGCAAAACTTCAACTTTGGGTGCCCTACCGAACTGTTCGACTTTGAGGCCTGCAGTATGTTTAGAAAGGGAGGATGGCGGTTTGCCAGTCCGTGACATCCTTGTTTATTGAAAAAATACCGGCATGAAGGCGATTTGTACGGCAATGCACTGCTGCCCGGTGGGTGAAATGTCACATTTAATAACCCTAGGAGAATGACATGTCCTCAGCTGCTACGGTACTCGAGACCAAAGAGCTCAAGCGGATGGATGCCTACTGGCGTGCCGCCAATTACCTGTCGGTGGGACAGGTTTATCTGTTGGACAATCCGCTGCTGAAACAGCCGCTGCAACTGGCGCACATCAAGCCGCGCCTGCTGGGCCACTGGGGCACCACGCCGGGCCTGAACTTCATCTATGTGCACATGAACCGGGTCATCCTGCAGCAGGAACTCAGCATGATCTTCATTGCCGGCCCCGGCCACGGTGGCCCGGCGGTGGTGGCGAATACCTATCTCGAAGGCAGTTACAGCGAGCTGTATTCCGATATCTCGCAGGACGAAGAGGGCATGCGGCGGCTGTTCCGCCAGTTTTCCTTCCCGGGTGGCATTCCCAGCCACGCCGCGCCGGAAACCCCCGGTTCCATCCACGAGGGTGGCGAGCTGGGTTATGCCTTGTTCCACGCGTATGGCGCGGTGTTTGACAATCCAGAACTGATTGCCTGCTGTGTCGTGGGTGATGGTGAAGCGGAGACGGGTCCCTTGGCCACGTCCTGGCATTCCAACAAGTTTCTGAATCCGCGCACGGACGGCGCGGTGTTGCCCATCCTGCACCTCAATGGGTACAAGATCGCCAACCCGGCCATACTCGCCCGCATCGGCCGCACCGAGCTGGAAAGTTTGCTGGTGGGCTATGGCTACAAGCCCCATTTCGTGGAAGGCGACGAACCCGAAGTCATGCACCGGTTGATGGCGGCCACAGTTGATACTGTGATTGCCGAAATACGCGAAATCCAGCGTCAGGCGCGGCAGGATGGTGATAGCCGCCGCCCGCGCTGGCCCATGATCGTGTTGCGCTCGCCCAAGGGCTGGACCGGACCGAAGGAGGTTGATGGCAAGAAAACCGAAGACTATTGGCGTTCGCACCAAGTGCCCTTCAGCGACATGGAAAGGCCGGAGCACTTAAGTCTGCTGGAAGAATGGATGCGCTCTTACCGGCCGGACGAGCTGTTCGATGCGAATGGCCGGCTTGATCCGGAACTGGCCGCGCTGGCACCGACCGGCGAGCGCCGCATGGGGGCCAATCCCCACGCCAACGGCGGGGTGCTGCTGCGCGATTTGCGCCTGCCGGATTTCCGCGATTACGCGGTGGCTGTCCCCACGCCCGGCGTAACGCTGGCCGAGTCCACGCGGGTGATGGGCATCTTCCTGCGCGACGTGATGCAAAAGAACAGGGACAATTTTCGTGTTTTCGGCCCGGACGAGACTGCCTCCAATCGCCTCGGGGCGCTGTTCGAAGTGACCGACCGCGCCTGGATGGCCGAACGTTTCGACTTCGACGACCATCTGGCCGCCGATGGCCGGGTCATGGAAATCCTTTCCGAACACGCCTGCCAGGGCTGGCTCGAAGGCTATCTCCTGACCGGGCGGCATGGGCTGTTTTCCTGCTACGAGGCTTTCATTCACATTGTCGATTCGATGTTCAACCAGCACGCCAAGTGGCTCAAGGTATGCGGCGAGATTCCCTGGCGGCGCCCCATTGCCTCGCTCAACATCCTGCTTACCTCGCACGTCTGGCGCCAGGACAACAATGGATTCTCGCATCAGGACCCGGGGTTCATCGATCACGTGGTGAACAAAAAGGCTGACATCATCCGTGTCTATCTGCCGCCGGATGCCAATACCCTGCTGGTGGTTACCAACCAGTGCCTGAAGAGCCGCAACCTGGTGAATGTCATCGTTGCCGGCAAACAGCCCGAGCACCAGTGGCTGAACATGGACGCCGCCATCAACCACGCCAGCGCCGGCATTGGCTTGTGGGAGTGGGCATGCAACGATCACTCGGGTGAGACGGACATCGTGCTGGTGGCAGCGGGTGATGTGCCCACGCTGGAAATGCTGGCGGCCATAGACATCCTGCGCCAGCTCACGCCGGCACTGAAAATCCGTTTCATCAACGTGGTCGACCTGATGACCCTGCAACCGCAGGAGGAGCACCCGCATGGCTTGTCCAGCGATGAATTTGATTCGCTGCTCACTACCGACAAGCCGATCATCTTTGCCTACCACGGTTACCCCTGGTTGATTCATCGCCTCACTTACCGGCGTACCAATCACGGCAATCTGCACGTGCGCGGCTACAAGGAAGAAGGCACCACCACCACGCCATTCGACATGGTGGTGCTCAATACCCTTGACCGCTTCCATCTGGTGATGGATGTTGCGCACCGGGTGCCGAAGTTGCAGCCACAGGCAGCGCACATCAAGCAGCTCATGCGCGACAAGCTCAACCAGCACACGCAATACATCCACGAGCACGGCGAAGACATGCCGGAAATACGCGATTGGACCTGGTCCTATCCGGAGGCAAAGACATGAACGTCAATCCCCTGCTGCAACTCAAGGCTCTGGGCCAGCATGTCTGGCTGGATAATCTTTCGCGCACGCTGCTTCAGGAAGGCATCTTGCAACGCCTGATGAGTGAGGACGGCATTGATGGCGTGACTTCCAATCCTGCGATCTTCCAGAAAGCCATTGCCGATAGCCATTGCTATCGCGAGGATCTGCAACGCCTGCGCGGATCGAACCTGGACGCCGAAGCGCGTTATGAAGCGCTGGTGATACCCGACATTCAGGCGGCCTGCGATATGTTTTTGCCCGCTTACACATCCAGTCTTGGCGAGACTGGTTATGTCAGCCTGGAAGTCTCGCCGACCCTGGCGCACGACATGGCGGGCACTGAAGCGGCCGCGTGGCGATTGCGGCAGGCGGTGGGGCGTGACAACCTGCTCATCAAAGTGCCCGCCACGCCAGCCGGTGTTCGTGCCTTTGAACACCTGACCGCTCAAGGCGTACGGGTCAACGTCACCCTGATTTTTTCGCCGGCGCAGTACGAAGCCGTGACACAAGCCTATCTGCGCGGCGCGCGGCGCTGGCTGGACAGTGGGGGAAATGCGCAACAATTGCGCTCGGTGGCGAGCGTGTTCCTGAGCCGTGTCGATACCCTGGTGGACAAACGCCTTGATGCGCTTGCTACAGCAAGCACAGTAAAAATTCAAGCAATCAAGGGCAAGAGCGGCGTAGGGCTCGCCAAACGCTGCTATTGTCGTTATCTGGAAATTTTTCACGGCCCGGACTTTGCCAGGCTCAGCCAGGCGGGCGTGCGGCCGCAGACGCCGCTGTGGGCCAGCACCGGCACCAAGAATCCGGCTTACAGCGAGGTGCTCTACATCGAACCACTGATTGGCGCGGAGACCATCAACACGTTGCCGGACGCGACCCTTGCGGCATTCCGCGCACACGGCCACGTAGCGATCACATTGACGACGGGCATGAGTGATGTGCAAGCACACATCGAGGCGCTGGCAGTGCTGGGTATCGATCTGGATGATGTCGGCGAAACCTTGCAGATCGAAGGCGTGCGCCTCTTCGCCGAAGCGTATGAAAAATTGCTGGCCGCCGTGCAATGACATGCCTGCCGTTCTGACACTCAACAGCGGTTCGTCCAGTCTCAAGGCAAGTCTGTTCCGTGCTGACGGCACCCGTCGTGACTGGCGCTACGAGCCTACCGGCCAGGGCTTGGGGCGCGACCACGCGGCAGCCTTTGACGCACTGCTGAAGGATCTGGACGGGGAAGTGCCGCAGGCGATCGGCCATCGCTTCGTGCATGGCGGCGAAGTCACCGATGCGGCACGCCTGCTGGATGCGGCAGAGATCGAGCGGTTGCACGGCATCGTCCCGCTCGCCCCGCTGCACATGCCCGGCAATCTGCTCGGCGTTGAGCTATGCCAAGCAAGCTTTGACGTGCCGCAGGTAGCCTGCTTCGACACCGCGTTCCACCACACCCTGCCGGAACTGGCGCGCCGCTTGCCGATTCCGCATGAGCTTGGCATGCGCCGTTATGGCTTTCACGGCCTCAACTATGCCTACATCGCATCCCGATTACCGTCATGGCTGGGGGATGTTGCGCAGGGTCGCGTCATTGTTGCACACCTCGGCGCGGGCGCCAGCCTGTGCCTGCTGGAGGGACTGAAATCGGTGGATACCACCATGGGCTACACGCCAGCCGGCGGCATTACTATGGGCACGCGCAGCGGCGATCTGGATCCGGGGGTAATGCTGGAGCTGGCCAGACGTTACGATAGCCAGGCCTTAAGTGATCTGGTCTATCACCGCATGGGGCTGCTTGCGCTGTCTGCCGGAGAGAGCAGCGAGATGCAGCACTTGCTGGAGAGTCACAGCCCTGCCGCCGGTTTTGCCGTAGACTATTTCTGCTGCCAGGTGCGCGCGGCCATTGGTGCTTTTGCTGCCAAGGCCGGCGGCGTTGATGCGCTGGTATTCAGCGGCGGCATCGGTGAACACGCACCGCAGATACGCGAGCGCATTTGCCAGTCCCTGGGCTTTCTCGGTTTTTCGCTCGATGCCGCAGCCAACCAGGCTGACAGCACCCGGATCAGCGCTATCGGCTTCAAGCCTGTGCTACGCATTGCTGCGGATGAAGAAGCTGTCATCCGTGATCTGGTTGCCTCATTGATGGGAGATGAAATAAGGTAAGGCTAGATGGCAACTTTGCGTGGCCGCTTTGCCGCCCCTGACCAGCGGTAGAAACCCTGCTTGGCCAGTTCGACAATGCACAGATAAGCCAGCACCATCGCCCCGAGGATGAGATAAAACTTGGCAGGTGGTGGCACAAAGCCGAAATACGTTCCCAGCGGCGTAAACGGCAACAGCACGGCGATCGTTGCGATTGTCAGCGAGGCTGCCGTCAGCAGCGGATGGGCACGGCTTTTCAGGGGATTTTTACGGGTGCGGATGATGAAGATCACCAGCACTTGGGTGCATAGCGACTCGACGAACCAGCCGGTCTGAAACAGCTTCTCGTTGGCCTGGAAAACGACCAGCATGATATAGAAAGTGAGGAAGTCGAACAGGGAGCTGATCGGCCCGATCACGAGCATGAAATTGCGCACGAAATTCATGTCCAGCACCCGCGGGGTACGCGTTTCGCTGGTGTCCACCTGATCCAGCGGGATGGGAATTTCCGAGATGTCGTAGAGAATGTTGTTGAGCAGGATCTGCGTCGGCAACATCGGCAGAAAAGGCAGGAACAGCGAGGCGCCGGCCATGCTGAACATGTTGCCGAAGTTGGAGCTGGTGCCCATCATGATGTACTTCATGATGTTGCCAAAGGTGCGCCGCCCTTCCAGCACGCCCGCATGCAGCACATGCAGGTCCTGTTGCAGGAGAATCATGTCGGCCGCTTCCTTGGCGACATCCACGGCCGAATCCACCGACAGGCCGACATCCGCCGAATGCAGGGATGGCGCGTCATTGATGCCATCCCCCATGTAGCCGACTACATGGCCGCGGGCCTTGAGCGCCCGGATCACACGTTCTTTCTCCGTCGGATTGACCCGGCAGAACAGGTTCGCGGTTTCGACCCGGGCCTGCAGGGCGTGATCGTCCATCTGCGCGATCTCCTTGCCTGTCAGGAGTCCTGTCACCGGAATCTTCAACTGGGCGCAGACATGCCGGGTAACCAGATCGCTGTCGCCCGTAACGATCTTGATCGCAACGCCGGCTTTTTTGAGCGCTTGAAGCGCGGACGCGGCGCTTTCCTTCGGCGGGTCGAGAAAGGCGGCGAAACCCGCGAGCACCAGTTCCGTCTCGTCGCTCACCACGGCATGGGGATGGTCCAGGGATACCTGGCGCCAGGCGATGCCCAGCACCCGGAAACCCTCTTCTTCCAGTGCGTGCTGCTGACCGCGAATCCCTGCCAGCGCCGCCTCGTCCAGGGGGCGCTGCAGTTTGGCGTCATCCGCTTCATAGTGCGTGCACAGCCCGACGATTTCGTCCGGCGCGCCTTTCACCACCAGCCAGCGCGCCGCGCCGTTATCGATCAGCACGGAGACGCGACGACGCTCGAAGTCGAAAGGAACCTCGTCGATTTTTTTCCAGGCGCCAATCCCGATGTGCCGGTGGCCGAGAATGGCTTCGTCGAGGGGGCTTTTCAGGCCGGTCTCGAAAAAGCTGTTGAAATAGGCCAGCTCGAGTACCCGCTCGCTGGGCCGGCCTTCCGCATCCACATGCTTTTCCAGGTGAATTCTTGCCTCGGTCAGGGTGCCGGTCTTGTCGGTGCACAGGACATCCATGGAACCCAGATCCTGAATGGCGGACAGCCGCTTGACGATCATGTGCTTTTTCGCCATGCGCAGCGCGCCCCGCGACAGCGTGACCGAGATCACCATGGGCAGCAGTTCCGGCGTCAGTCCAACGGCGAGGGCCACGGCGAACAGGAAGGATTCCAGCCAGGGCTTGTGAAAAAACGCGTTCACGAGCAGCACAAACATCACCATGAGGATGGTCAGCCGCATGATCAACATGCCGAAGCGGCGGGTGCCGGTTTCGAAAGAAGTCGGCTCCGCCGAGCGGGAAACGCTGTCGGCAATTTCGCCGATGGCAGTATCCGCACCCGTCTTCACCACCAGCATCCGGGCGCTGCCGCTTATCACCGAGGTGCCCATGAACACCGCATTGGTTGCCTCCTGCAAATCGGTGGCTGTATCAGGTAGCACGCCGGGGCGCTTTTCCACCGGGTAGGACTCGCCTGTCAGCAGCGTCTGCTTGACGAAAAAATCGCGCGCTTCCAGCACGCGGCCGTCCGCCGGAATCAGGTCGCCTGCTGCCAGCAGTGCGATATCCCCGGGCACGACCGTTGTCACCGCAATCTCCATCGGCTGGCCATCGCGCAGCACATTGACCCGGACGGAAACCGACTGGCGCAACTTTTCTGCAGCGGCATTGGCGCGGTATTCCTGGACAAAATCCAGCGTAACGCTCAACAACACGATGCAACTGATGATGAGAAAATTGGCCAGCTCCCCGGTAAAGGCCGACACCGCGCTGGCGGCGAGCAGGATAAGAACCAGCGGATTCTTGAAGCGGGCGAGATACTGGCGCAGCAGTGATTTTTTCTGCCGCTGACGGAACAGGTTGGGGCCGAATCTGGCAAACCGCGCTTTGGCCTCGGCATCGGACAAGCCGACAATCCCGGTCGTTTCTTCCAGTGGCTCCAGCCACCAGGGGCGAGGCGTTGAATCTATCGGCATTTCACTAGTGCCCGGTCAGTTTTGCGCGGCATCAGCGAGATTGCCGAGCAATACGAACAATACGAACAGCATGGCGAGCATGGATTTCCGCAGCATGCCATTCCCCCCCCCACGCATTACTGTTCGACGAATACATGCCTCGCCAGATTTTTGCAGGATGAAGTGGTGGAGGTGAGCGGAATCGAACCGCTGGCCTCGACGTTGCGAACGTCGCGCTCTCCCAACTGAGCTACACCCCCGATGAAACAGTGGAAAGTATAGCAGCGGTATTTATCTGCTGCTTTAGGCGGTGTCTTGGCTTGAACCTGAACCCGTAGCGGCGCGGCACAGGCGGTCGTTCACTGCGCGCCAGGTTTCATTATCCGGTGGTGCGGCGACCAGAATCACATCGCAGCCAGCGGCATCGAGCTCGCGCAGCGTGGCGTAGAGGTCATGGGCAAATTGCGAAAAGTCGGCGCTGGCGATACGGTGGATTACGTCTGGATGGGCTGGCAAGGGCGGCGATAGCTCGGGCGCTAAAACGGCCACACGCTGGCCTTCTTGAAGTGCGGCAGCGATTGCAGCGGGGAGCGATTCAATCGCGCATAGTTGCAACGGAGTGCGCGGTGCGTAGTGTGCAGCCAGACTGCCGGAGACGCGGGGGATGTGCATTGCATTATCCGTTTGCTGTGCGGCATGGCTGTCATGCACCGGGGCATGCAATAGCTGGCGCAGGGTATCCGCGCTGATGGCACCGGGCCGCAGTATGCGCGGGGTGGCTGATGTCATGTCGACAATCGTTGATTCAATGCCTACGGCGCATGCGCCGCCATCGAGAATCATGGCCACGTTTTTCTCACCCGATTCACCGAGTTCTTCTTGCACATGCGCGGCGGTGGTAGGGCTGATGCGGCCGAATTTGTTGGCGGATGGCGCAGCGATGCCGCTGTTGAATTTATGCAGCAAGGCCAATGCGACGGGATGGTTCGGCACGCGCACGCCAATGGTGTTTTGTCCACCGGTGACAAGATCAGGCACGGAGGGATGCCGTTTGAGTATCAAGGTCAGTGGCCCCGGCCAGCAGGCAGCGGCAAGCGTGTGTGCGGCGGCAGGGATGTCGATAGCCCACTCGCCAAGATGCGAGGCATCCGGCAAATGGACGATCAGCGGATGGTCCGCGGGGCGGCCTTTGGCGGCGAAAATTTTTTCCAGCGCGATGGGATTGCGCGCATCCGCGCCTAATCCGTAAACGGTTTCAGTAGGGAAGGCGACCAGTTCTCCGGCGTGCAGCAGTTGCGCTGCGCGAGCGATATCATTCATTGCGGAGGGTACGTCAGGCGGTGCAACAGCGTATTGATCGCCGTTTCGCCATCCGTTACGGCGAGGAGGGCGTTTTTTGCCCGACCGCCTTGTAGCGCAGTTGTTTCATCAGCGCCGGCTTTTGTATCGGCCGGTGTGTTATTCCCCGTGTTGCGGTTCATCGCCTGATGGCGCGAAAGCCGATGTCGTGGCGGTATTGCATGCCGTCGAAATGAATCGTGGCGAGCGCGGCGTAGGCGTTTTTTTGCGCGTCTTTGACGTTTTCCCCGAGCGCGGTAACGCACA
>SCUZ01000046.1 GCA_004322535.1 Rugosibacter sp. | reverse complement strand
CATGAACGAAGCAGACATCATCGAAGACTTCCCTGAACTTGAGCCTGCGGATATTCGCGCCTGCCTCGCCTTTGCCGCAGACCGCGAACACAACCTGTACACCGTGGCCGTGTGATGAAATTGCTGCTCGACGAAAATCTGTCGAGGCGCATCGTCCCCTTCCTGCAAACCACCTTCCCTGGCTCTTCACAAGTTGCCTTGCTTGGGTTGGAAGGCGCAAACGATTCTGAAATCTGGCAATATGCGAAAGACAACGGCTTCGTGATCGTCAGCCGTGATTCTGATTTTCAGGAACGCTCACTTGTTGCGGGCCACCCGCCCCAAGTGGTTTGGCTCAAAATCCCGAACCGCTCCAAAACGGTCGTGCTCAACATCCTGCTGGATCACCACAAAGAAATCGAGCATGCATTGACAGGGCAGAATCTCGCTTGCGTCGAACTTAGCCACCACGATCAATAGCTATTCTCCCCCCTCCCTTTATCAACAGCAGACCGCTCTCGCCGGGTGAGAAAACGTTGCTAGCGAACTTGTGAGATACCGACCAGGCCATCGATACCGTGATCGCCACACGCTGCACTGAAAGTGGCTTTGCACTTCCTTCGGGCGGTTTCAAGCTGCTCTACAGCGACCGGGATTTCGATCCCTTCATCGAACATCTTGGTCTCATCTCTGCATTGGCCAATCAATAGTTTTGCGTGCGTTGCCAGCGTGACGGTGCAGGAATTTTTTAGCGAGTGACGGCGCCGGACGAAAAGTCGGCGCTGGCAACACGGTGAACTACAACAGCGCTATCGATCCAATCGGTGACTTCTTCGTTGTAGCTTTTTCAAAGGGCGAGAGAGGGAGCTACAACGTTTATCTCTCTGAGAGAACCCTTAGACGCGGCAGTTTTTATCGGTATCCGAAATTGACTGTGGAATTCTCATAGGAGTAACCGTCCGAAATCGGCCAGAAGCAGGAGTCCACAGAGGTCATGCTGAAGGGCTGGTCCTCGGCCTTAGCAGGCATTGGCAACGCAACGGCTCAACAGTCGCTGTGTAATGTAAAGCAGCCATTTCTGCGCTACCACTTGCCCTTTGTCCAACAAATCGGGGGCGATTCAACTCTTCACGCATCACCATCGTCTATATCGTCAAAGATGCTTCTCGTACCAAGTTTTTTCTCAGAGGGTTCCACGGCTCCAAGAATCCGAGGACTTACTTTCGGCTCCGGAGGCTCTGTCTCGGCAATCCACTCATTCGCGAGATCTGTTTCTCGGTCAATAATTTTGACCGCATTTTCGTCCTCGCTGAATCGTTTCTTGAGCGTGCTGAGCGATTCGAGAATATTCTGCATGTGCTCGTCCGGAGGTTCAGAGGAATCATGATTTCTCTGCACATTCCTCCGCACATCCGCCAGCTTCGGCAGCAAGACCATGCGCACTGTCTCCACAAGTTCATCAAACTCACTGTCGGTGAAAACACCACGCATGCCGTCATCGTCCAATGCTAGGACGTCGTCACCGTTTTCGTCCCTAATTTCCCGCTTTGTCTCTCGGTCAGGATGAATGAGGTCACTCGAATCCTTTTTCCTGCTCAAGTCCAGGAAGGTCTTGGACAGTGAGGTCTTCATGAACCCGTTGGGTGCATACACCGAATAGGCATCTGCATTCGTGAAATCGAAACCACATTGCAGCTGGCCGATTCCGTAGCAATTCGAAAGCTTGATAGAAATCTTTTGCATTTTTCACCAGTGCCAAAATTGAATAGAAGAAACTGCAATATGTTATACACGTTATCGGTTTCGCCCAAGCAGGCGAAATCATTGTGAACGACCGATTTGGAGATGCACTCCTGACCACTTGAATCCGCAGCCGATAGTTCGCGTTGGCCGGATTGGAAAGCTGAGAATCGGGACTATGCCTCATCGAGCGGCAGCCAACCGATGCATTGTGGACCGACTTGCTAATTCAATCGAACGTCGGCAAAGACCAAATTGCGGATGTCCAAGCTAAGAGTTCTCAGCGGCGTCTGAGTTGAAACCAGCGGCCTCATGACTCATTCACCCCACACTCACCGGCACCAGCACCATCGTATCGTTGCCGAAGATGTCGATCACTTTCACGGCGACGGTGTAGCGGCCGGCTTGGGTGTAGGTATGTGGTGCAGAGATGAATTCCAGGTCGCGGTTTTTGCGGGTGCGGAAGCTTTGCCATTCGTTCTCGAAGATGTAGCTTCCGGTCCAGCGTTCTTCGAATTCGATGGGCGCTTCTGTCGCGGCGGGCGGCTTTGCACTTCCCGAAAGCGGGTTCAAACCTTCGGGCGGCTTTGCACTTCCTTCGGGCGCATTGGCGGCCTGTTTTTCAGTCCCGGCGTCCTTGGCGACCTTGATGATCTCACGGCGCGACATGTAGTCGAAGTCCACCGCCCAGTAGTCCACCCAGTCGGTCCAGTTTTTCGTTAGCGTCTCGCGCGTGACGATGCTGTCCTTGTTTTTGCTCACCTTGATGAGCTGGCCCTGTTCGCACACGACCTGGCTTTTGCCGTCTTTGAGGCTTGCGGCGGCGGCTTCTGCCGCGCCTTGGGTGTAGTAAACGGAGAAGTCGGTCAGTTCGATTTGCAGGGTGAACTTGTCTTTCTTGGCGTAGCGCGGCGTGGCTTCGATGAAGCTGATGTCGAAAAACACCACCTGCCCTTTTTCTACCGCGCGCTTGTCGAACACTTCGGGAGGAATCTGCTTCGGCGTGAGGTCGATGCCTTTTTGCCTGGCCTCGTCGAGCACTGCGGGGAACAGGCCCATCTCAAACTCGAAGGCGAGCATGTCCACACGCGAGGCGCCGCGCTTGCGGCATTCGGTGATGACTTCCTCGACGAACAGCCGACCCACGGGCAGGTTGATCGGGCCGATCACTACCAGCCGACCGGCGTTCTTGCCGTGGAAAAAGCTCTCGCCTTCCAGCGGCTCGGCACGATATGCGCGCAGGATCAGCTCGCGGAACTCGCGCTCCTTTTGCGTCAGCGCCTGTTCCTTCTGTTTGCCGCTGAGCCGCCCGCCAACATTCAGATATGCCTGACGCTCGTAGCGGCCAAGGTTCAGCACCTCGAAGGCGCGGAAGGACTTGCCCGCATCCTTAGCCTCGCGCTGCACCTGGATCAGCCGCTTGCGCGTGGTGTGGATGGCGAACTTTCCGAGGTCGGTGCAGATCCACTTGCGGCTCAGCTTTTCCGCGACCGCCGCCGTGGTGCCAGAGCCGACAAAAAAATCGGCGACGAGATCGCCTTCGTTGCTGCTAGCTTTGATAATGCGTTCGAGCAGGGATTCGGGTTTTTGGGTGGGGTAATCCAAGCGCTCAGTCGCTTGCGGCTGGACAGGATTGATGTCGTCCCACAATGAGCCAACAGGGGATCCCTCCATTTCATCCAAGTAGCGTTTCTGCATAGCAAGCCCGGATGACGAATATACAATTAGCCCCGCTTTTTCGGCTTCGATCATTCGCTCTTTTGTCCACCGCCAAACCTTTTTGTGTCGGTTCCATTCGTAGGTGAGATTTGGACGATCAGGGTTCGGGTTCGTCAAATCGCTCAAGCGGTAACGCCTTCCCGTTTCCGGCTCAACGTGACGATAGAATTGTTCAAGGTACTCGGGATCGTGAGGGCGAAACACTCGGTTCCAAACTGGGCGATCAGAACGAGTAAAGAAATAGATCGAGTCGTGATTGTTTGGATAACCTGTAAATGCAAGTCCCTTGGCATTTGTTCTGCGCCATACAATCTCACTTTGGAAGCGATCAAGTCCAAAAACTTCATTCATGGCAAGGCGAATGTATGCATTCACCCGCCAATCACAATGCACGTAGATTGATCCATCCTCCGCCAGCAAATCCCGCATCAGAATCAGCCGCTCGTAAATCATCGCAATGAACGAATCCGCCCCGCGCCCCCAGGTGTCGCGGTAGGCGATCTGTTCCAGCAGGTTCGGCTCCTTGTGGAAGGTCTCGCCGCCGATCTCGATGTCCATCGAAAAATCCGCGCCGACGTCGAAGGGCGGGTCGATGTAGATCAGCTTCAAGCCGCCCGCGTCCTCGATCTGGCGGCGCAGAGCGCCGCTCTTGAGGCTAGAGAGAATCAGCTTGTTGTCGCCCCAGATCAGCTTGTTGGTCCAGCCCTTGAGCTGGCGGCCACGCGTGTCGAACAAATCGCCCTGCATTTCCGGCGCTTCCTGGCGCGGCTCGTCCACATGCTCCAGACTCTGAAACGGCAGCACGGTGGTGCACACGTCGCGGGTCTTGCCGTTCCACACCAGTTCCACCTCGCGCTTGTCCTCGAACAGGATGAAACGGTATTTCTCCGGCAGCGGCTTGCCCTGCTGGATGAGCTGGGTCAGGTCGCGCTTTTCGGCGTCGCTCAGTTGATAACTGCGTTCGTAGGACTCCTTGGTAGTCTTTGCCATATTCAGCTTTCCTTCTTGACCCTTTTGCGTGCCACCGTTTCGGGGAGTTGTTTGTAGTTTTCTTTGCTGGCAATGCGCTTGCCGGATTTTTTCTCCAGGTCGCGCCGCGCTCGCCCTGCTACTGCGCCGCCTTTCGAGGCCGCATCGCGGTTTTCGACATAGCCCTGCGCGTCTTTATTACGCGCGATCTCGGTGGTGGAAGCTTCACCCAGCATGCTGAAGATCAGCTCCAGATCGTTCATGTGGTCGCGCAGATTGTCCGCCGGCTTGTCTAGGCTTTTGAATGCCTTGTATTCCGCCGGCGTCATGCCGAAGGTGGCGCGGCTGATTTCGGCGGTGAGGATGGCGTATTCGCGCTGTTCCTTCACGCCGCGTTTTTTCCATTCGTTGGTCAATTCGTCGCGGATGGCGATGCCGCGCACGCGCTTTTCGATCCATTCGTCGCTGTAACCCTTGGCTTTATACAGTTCGCGCATCCGTGCGGCGGCCAGCTCCGGGTTTTCGATTTCTTCCAGCCGTTCGTAACCCACCTTGGCCAGCCAGCGCTTGAAGGGTTCGGCCTTGGGCGAAGGGATGGACTGGATGAGTCGAAGTAATTGTTCGGTATCTGCTACATCGGTGAGCCGTTGTTTTCCATCCGGCGCAGTCATTTTCAAAGCGTTACAGTTTGTAACGGTTTCATTGCCCTCGGCCAACAGCCGTTTTTTAAGCACCCGCCAATAGACCTGGGGATTCTGGCTGTCCGTCAAGACCGCGACAACGTCCACGATAGCGAACAACCAACGCTGTGCCTTGTCGTCCCAGATTGAACGAATATGTTTCGATTCAAACAGCTTGATGTTACCCATGGAATCACCCCTTCTGAAATTCGGTGAAGCTCGCGGCGAGTGATGAAAAAGTCTGCGGCGGGTTGCGCTCGTAGCCTTGCTGATCCACGTACACGAATCGGTAAGCCGGCCCGTTCTCGGCCTGGCTTGCGCTCGTGGCGTCCGCGCACCACTGGCGCAGGCGGGTCATTTTCTGGGGCAGGTCGAGTTCTTCGCGGCCTTTGGTCTCAACAATCCAGACCGTGCCGTCGGCGGTCTTCACCATGAAGTCGGGCACATAGTTCGAGAGGTCGCCATCGGCCTTGACGTAGTCGATCTTGAAGCCGACGGCGAGGTAGTTTTTGGCGAAGGCTGTGACGTCCGGCGCGGCGTCGAGAAAACCGGCGAAGGCCAGCTCGAAGCCGCCGGCGTGCGGCTCGCCGACGATCTTGCTGAACAGCGATTTTTTCGGCGCGAGGTAGGGGCGGTTCTCGGTGCGAAAGGGGCGCGTGTCGCGCAGTCGGATGGTATCTTCAATGCGCACCGAGCCGGTGTCCTGGATGGTGAGCGCGTTGATGGCGGTTTTGAATGTGTCGAACAGAATCTTCCCGGCTTCTGGCTCGGAGAGGTTGCGCAGCACCACCGGGTCTTCGAGATTGACCGGCGAGGTTGCGAACAGATGCCCGCCCATGAAGGCCTTCACCTTGGGATAAAGGATGTCGTAGCCACCCACAAGGCGCAGCTCTTTCAATAATTGCCGCGCAAAAAAACCGACGACGGAGCGGTAGTCGGCGGGGCCTGCGCCGTCAAGCTGGATGGTGTGATGCACTTCGGCGTCGAGCATGGTCTTGAAGACGATCTCGCGGGTTTGCTCCGGCGTGAAGGGCTTGAGCGGGAGTTTGATGTTGCCGAACTTTGCCGGGTCGAGCGCGTCAAGATCTTTGTATTCGCGGTTGAAGCGCCGCGTGAGCCGGGGCAGCTCGATGTCCAGCGCGTCGATGTCCTTGTCGGCATCCTGCGTATCCACTTCGACAATGAGCGACTCCTTGCGGGCCGTGCCCGGCCCCATCGGCACGCGCTCGAAGGTGACGCCCTCGCTCTGGATGGACTCGACGAATTCCATGAAGGCGGGCGTGCCCATGACCGAGACCGTTTCCGGCATGTCCGAGCCAAAATACATGCGGCGCAAGCCCCGCCCCAAGGTTTGTTCGGGAAGGATGTTGGATTGCGCGGCGTAAGCGCGCAGGCCGACGATGGTGGTGACGTTGCGCACGTCCCAGCCTTCCTTGAGCATCAAGACGGAGACAATGGCCTTGTGCGGTGAGGCCCATGTGTCGATGCCGTTGGCTTCCTTGCGCAGCTTTTCGAGTTCATCCTTGTTCTTGCCTGAGGCGGCTTCCGAAATCTCGCCGTTGTTTTTGGTGTGGATGACGAGCACACCCCCTTCCAGTTCGGGACAGATTTTCTCCAGATGGGCGCCGACCTCGTCGCAGTTGCGGGTGTCGTCCACCATCACGAACAGCACCGCCTTTTTGCCCAGCACCTGGTGCTCGGCGTAACTCTTGCGCCATTCTTCGACGCCGAGCTGCAGGTAGTCCGCGTAACGCTCGGTGAAGATCGCGCTCTTGTGCTCTTGCAATCGCGTACGGCTGGCAACATCCGGCAGCACCGGGTGTTTGACGACATCCTGGTGGATGGCCTCGACCAGCGGATAGTCAGCAACTGTCTGCACGAAGATCGCGCCGTTGTTGTGACGGGGCGTGGCGGTCACGTCCACCTGCAGGGCGAGACGGCCGTCTTTCTGCAACATGCGGTGATGAATGTCCTGGATGCTTTTGAACCAGGCCATGCGCGGGTCGTGGATGTGATGCGCTTCGTCGTTGAACACGGCCAGTTCGTCAATCTCGCGCACGATCTCGCCCAGATCGGTTTTGCTGTCGGTGGTTTTGCCGACCGGCTTCGCGCCGAAGGGCGAAAGAAAGTAGTCACGCAGGTCGTCATCTTCAAGAGAGGGCTCGCGCACATCGCCGAGATAGACGCGGTGGATATTGGTGAGAAACAGGTTGCCCGTGTCGCGCACCACACGCACGTCGTCCTGGATATGCAGCGTGAGCTGGAAGTCGTCGCGCCAGTTGCGGCCCGCGTGGCCGTTATCCGGCAGGATCGGGTCGTTGAAAAAAAT